>CAZIMH010000545.1:0-1512 GCA_964540155.1 uncultured Saprospiraceae bacterium | reverse complement strand
GAGTCATTGATGGTCCTTATATGTATAATCATGAATCACATTATCCTCACCAAAGACAAGTCAGATGGATAGTAAACAAAGAGTATGTTTTCAATCCCAAAGCATTGCCTGGTAAGAAGAGACTCTTTAGGTCCGATACCTTTTCGCCAACTCGCCAAGGGCAGTTCATCATAGATGAATATGTGAGAGCAGATCCTTCTCTAGCGCAGATATTCGATAAGGAAGGGATAACTTACAATCTGGATAATAATGCTTCTACTGTTTCTGTAGTTGAAGAAGATAGTGCTGCTGAAGAATATGGTGAGACTAATTACTGGTGGTTAAATGCCAATCCTAAGATATGGAAGGTCGATGATATAGCTGAGGGTGGACATCAGAGATATACGACTCGCAACGAGAAAGGTAATAAACGAAGGATTTATAAGTACTTTGAGCAAGTCAAAAAAGGAGATATGGTTATAGGTTATGAATCGACTCCCATCAAGAAAATCAAGGCCATACTTCAAATCACTAAGGAAATGCATCAGACTGCCGAAGAAGGTGAGGTCATCAGCTTTACGAAGATTTCAGATGTGCCTTTTCCTATTAGTTGGGCATACTTAAAGAATCTACCTGAATTACAAAACTGTGAAGTTTTCAAAAACAATCAAGGAAGTCTATTTTCATTAACCAAGGATGAGTTTGAGATTATCCAAGGACTGATAGATGATAGGATTACAGAATTTGAAAAAACCAGTGAGCAACTTTCAGTCTACACAATCAAGGACGCAATGAATGAGCTCTTTTTAGAAGAAGAGCAATTTAAAGATATCTGTTCTACTCTTAAATATAAAAAGAACATTATCCTACAAGGACCGCCAGGAGTGGGCAAGACTTTCATTGCCAAGCGTATTGCAAACTACATAATTAAATTTAGGGACCCATCTAAAATTGAGATGGTCCAGTTTCATCAGTCCTATTCTTATGAGGATTTTATACAAGGCATTAGACCCAATGGAGAAGGAGGTTTTGTGCTCAAGAAAGGTGTATTTATGGACTTATGTGAGAAAGCAGCTTCAGATAAGTCAAACAGTTACTTCATGATTATAGATGAAATCAATCGTGGTAATCTGAGCAAGATTTTTGGAGAGTTGATGATGCTCATCGAAAATGACAAAAGAGGTATTTCTATTTCGTTGACTTACTCTGAAGAGGGGGAGAAATTTTACATTCCTGAAAACTTATACATAATAGGGACCATGAATACAGCAGACAGGTCTCTTGCTATGGTTGATTATGCACTCAGGAGACGATTTAGTTTTATAGATATGATGCCCGTATTCCATGGACGCTTTGAATCCTATATGAAAAGCCAAGGCGTAGACATAGCTGTTTTAGACAAAATGGTTGAAAGTATTAGCCACCTAAATAATAAGATCTCAAAGGATCCGATTCTAGGAGAGGGTTTTGTTATGGGACACAGTTATTTCTGCAAAGTCCCTGCTGAAGGAAACCATAAGAAATGGTATAACT
>CAZIMH010000544.1:0-1512 GCA_964540155.1 uncultured Saprospiraceae bacterium | reverse complement strand
CTGTAGATACTATGAATGAAGCGAGCGAAGATGCAAAAGAGTATAAGAATCAGATGACATCATTGAACGCTAACTTAAGTTCATTGAACCAAGTGTATGGTAATGTACTAGGTGCATTTAACAGACCATCTTAGTAAAGGAAGAATCATATTTAATCAACTAAGTAAAAAAGAATAAAATATGTCTATTCCTAAGGAACCCAGGCAATTGATGATTAACATCATGTACTTGGTACTAACAGCTTTACTTGCATTGAATGTCTCTGCAGAGGTTTTTAATGCATTCAAACTTGTCGACAAAGGACTTGCTAAATCAAACACTGCATTAGACCAGGCAAACTCTGCCTTACCAGAAGCGATTAGAACTGGCGCAAAGAAAAGAGCATCATTAGCGACTTATGCAGAAAGAATCGACCCTATTCGTGAAAAATCATCTGAATTATCCACTTTCCTACAAGGTATCGTAGATAAAATGATAGAAGATAAGGATGAGAATGGCGTTGTAAGAGGTGGATATCTTACTGATAAAGAAACGGGATTAATCACGGATGAATTAAAACTCAAAAAAGATTTTGGTATCACCGACAGAACGCTAATAGATCCTGTTAACTTTGAAGGTGGTCTAGGTAATGAGGTGAAAACTAAACTTAATCAATATATCCAAGATATCTCTCAGTTCATTGATCCCGATGATTTACCTAATTTCTCAAAAGAAATAGCGATCAACATTGATGATGAAACGTGGAGAAAGAAAGACAAGAAAAGTTGGGCGCATATGAATTTTAGTCACATGCCTCTCCAAGCAGTTATTCCATTATTCACTAAGTACATAAATGATGTTAAGTCTACTGAGTCAGCTGCATTAAATTACTTGGCTGGAAAAGTAGGAACTACAACGGAAGTGACTTTTGATAAGTATACAATCGTTTCAGCTCCTGAAAAGTCGTATATCATTAAAGGAGAAAAGTATAAAACAGACTTATTTCTTTCTGCATCTTCAGGTGGAGATTCTAAGACTAGTATTTCTATTTCCGTTAATGGAAAAACGCTTCCAATAAACAAGGAAGGAAATGCGGTATATGAAACAACACCTACTGCTAATGGTGAGAAGAAATATACGGCTAAAGCTTCTGTTACAAATCCAGCTACTGGTGAAGTAAAAACTTATAATGGTGAATTCTCTTATGAAGTAGGAGAAAGATCAGTTGCTGTATCTGCCTCTAAAATGAATGTATTTTATATTGGCGTGGATAACCCTGTAGAAGTATCTGCAGCTGGAGTACCTTCTGACAAAATCAATGTGAGCATGTCAGGAGCCGGAGGAGGAACCATCAATAAAGATGGAAAAGGAGGCTACATTGTGAAAGTAAAGACTCCTACTAAAAGAGATGAGTATACTAAAATCAACGTTAGTGCCCCAGGCTAAAATGAAAAGAAATTATTAAAAGTAAGAGAATACCTGACCCTGTTCCAAAACTATCTAAGAGTAGAGGAGGTGCTATGGGTTCTGGAG
>CAZIMH010000543.1:0-1514 GCA_964540155.1 uncultured Saprospiraceae bacterium | reverse complement strand
TGATACTTTGTGAGCCAGTTTAAAGCATAATGTCTCTCATAAATTACGCTTGGATTAATAGAACCACTTACTTGTTCCCCTTTTATCCTTGCATCTACGCAGGCCCAATTCATTCTATACGTTTTATCTAATTCATTTAAAATTTCATCAATGGATCTTAAGTCAGCCTTTTCTATAAACTCACTCTTGGAAGGTTGTATAATAGAAGAAACAACCTCTTTCACATTACATATGTCACTTGGATAATGGAGTGAAGGAAATATATTTAGTGCCCATAAGAGGGTATACAAACTCTCATAGCGCCAAGTACAATATGCTCTCTGCTGATCACTCATTTCCTCTAAGTCTAGAACAGATTGTTCTTTGGGAGAGAAGTGGTTAATTGCTTTATCGGTGATAGGTTTCTGAAGTTGTTCTTTTTTAACACCTTCTCCATATGCTGCAATGATCATTAATGAATAGGCTCTGTTAATGGCTTCTTCTTTTGATCTTAAGGTGGTCGCCGAGCTATCTACTACACAGGGCAAATTTGAATTGACTTTAATGCCTTTTGAGGTAAGAAAAGACTCAGAACTGGCTTTGCGATTGAGTTGTGCTTCTGTAAAACTATCTGCTGGTTCATCATGATATTTTGCGTCTACAGAAACACTTATATCATTGACTTCCATAATTCCGTTGGCATCAATTATTAAGTTCATTCCACTATCTAAAAAGTGCTGCGCATTGGATTTTCTGAATACTTTACTAGGCGCAGTAAAGATGAATGCGTCATGACTATGAGCTATTCTTTTAAGCACATTTTCAAATTCGGGGGTGATACTAGGTTCTGCCATGAAAGGCATTTCACAGTTCGCAGACATCACTTTATGAAGGAATTTATTTCTAAGGTCTTCCTTCTGGGCAGGAAATGACTGTATGAAATTCACCATTCCGGCCAAATTTTGAGTTAATCCACATTCGATGTTTTCCAGCTTGTATGATGGATTTTCTCTTTCCCTATAATTAATCTTTAATGTTTTTGCCTTACCAAAAAGTCCGCCCTTAATAGTAGCTATTAATCCCTTTTGTTTTCCTCCATCGTTAAATTCTACTTTTGCCTTTGGCAATTCTGATTTAACTATTTGAACGACTTCATCAAATTTTAATTGGTGGCTATAAATTGTACAATTTTCCATGTTGTGAATATTTTTTAGTTATCGATAAGAGAGAGGAGGATGCAGTGCCTATAATGCCATGCCATCGTTATCTTTATTATCTGTTGAATTGAATTCTATATGATGAATTTATTTTTTTAATATCGTATAATTACATTTTCCATACTTCAGTATTATACTTCCAAATCAGTCGTTAATTATAATCAAGTTTCGTCCCAGATATCAATTGCAATTTCTGCCACCTTAGCTAGTGCTTCTCTAACGTCCTTATAATTCTTTGAACAGCGCATTAAACACAAACTTTCTTTTCCATTTATCCTTCCTATCACTAATGAGATTCCACTTTCATAATTCTTACCT
>CAZIMH010000542.1:0-1514 GCA_964540155.1 uncultured Saprospiraceae bacterium | reverse complement strand
CCTCATCTCAGAAGTCGCAGAAAAAGAAGCCTATATCAAAGAACGACTCCAACATTCCATTGTCAAGGAGGTTAGAAGTTCAGGTCTTATGATGGCGGTAGAACTGACCAAAAGAAAATACCTCAAACATGTCGTCGGGCAGGCGTATGAGTTAGGCGCTTTGGTAGATTATTTCCTTTTTAATAATCGCGCCTTTCGTTTAGCGCCGCCATTGGTGTATAAAATGAATGAGCTAGAATCGGCGATGGATATTATGGTAGCAGCCTTGGATTATGCAGAAAGACAGTATGGATGATAAGTCTTTCGATTATCTGACGAAATCAAACAGAAATTAAATCGTATTCATTTTTAGATAAATAAATTCTTGATTGAAATCAAGAAATAAGGAGAAACCCAACGCTTTGGAGTGGAAATGGTGTCTATAAGATAAAGCGTCTTTAATTCAAAATGAGTATAATGACTAACTTCCTTTCTATAAAATTTTTGCAGTATAGTATTTTGGTAATATTGTTTTTGATGTGTAGAAGTCCCGCAGTAATTAGTCAAAGTATAATATAAAATGAGGATAAACTAATTATTACACCTAATGTCAAAGGAGGACTCTTTTTCCCACTATTTTTTGCATTATTTAGTTATGAAGGTTCTGTTTCATTTAGGAAACAATTTAAGGAGGATGTTTCCTATGAGATTAAGCCCCTCTTTGGAGGCTTTTCAGGATTGGATTTATTCTCGGGAGACGGTAACGTAGAGAAATTAGCTAATTATGGCGGGTTGGTTCTTGGGAGACGGAAGCAAAGAAGCCGTAGAATTATAGATACTAATTTAGGTCTTGGGAGCACTTTTGGATCTGATCCTATATTATTCCCAATTATTTCCGTCGGAGTACTAACAGAATATGAATATCATACGGTAGGCTATGGGTTCGGAATTCCATATGGATTTTATATTTCTGTAGAATTTAATTTGGCGACTATATTTAATAAATCTGAGCCATCGCCTCAGCGCTTTTAGTGACTAGGCATTGACTATAAGTCAGACATAATCATATTTAGATTGCTTGTATCAATTGGAAGAATAGATGTGATTATGTAATTTCCCACAATGAATAAGTCATCAGATTACTTTGCTCACCATACTGCAGAAATAGATGAAGGATGTACTATCGGTGCAGGATCTAAAATCTGGCACTTCTCCCATGTCATGCCACAGGCTGTCATTGGCAAGAACTGTAATCTCGGACAGAATGTATTTGTCGCAGCCCATGTGAGATTGGGCGACGGCTGTAAGGTGCAGAATAATGTATCTCTTTATGAAGGGGTGGTGTGTGAAGAACATGTCTTTATAGGGCCATCAGCTGTATTTACTAATGTGATCAACCCACGCAGTCAGGTAGCTAGAAAAGATGAATACAAGAAAACCCTCCTCCAAAAAGGTGTCACTATTGGTGCTAATGCAACAATTGTTTGTGGTGTGACTATAGGGGCCTATGCCTTTGTAGGTGCTGGTACTGTAGT
>CAZIMH010000541.1:0-1514 GCA_964540155.1 uncultured Saprospiraceae bacterium | reverse complement strand
GTGACTGTTGACTTTATAAACTCCATAAAGAATAGCATTAACATCCGTTAGCTAAACGCTACTAAACTTAATTCTCCTATAATTCAGGGCGGCATTAGCTGCCCTAATCGCATTTATACCTACTTAAGACAGTAAATCATGCTCGCCAAACTAGAAGAAATATATAACCACTATCTAACCATAGAAGAAAAGCTCTCAGACCCTGAGACAGTATCTGATATGAAGGTCTTTAGTAAGCTCAATAAGGAATACAAGGGCCTACAGGAGATTGTAGAATCATATAAATCGTACAAGCACGTACTGGATAATATGGAGAACGCCTCTGAAATGCTAAAGGACCCCGATGCAGACATGCAGGTGATGGCCAAAGAGGAGTTGGCAGAGCTAGAGCCCCAAAAAGAGGAGATGGAAGAGCGGCTTAAGGTCTTACTTATCCCTAAAGACCCAGAAGATGTCCTGGATGTGGTGATGGAAATAAGGGCAGGAACGGGTGGAGATGAAGCGGCTATTTTTGCTGGAGACCTGCTCAGAATGTACACAAAGTTCTTCGAGAGCAGTAAGTGGAAACATGAGATTATATCTCTCACAGAAGGTTCAGCGGGTGGGTATAGCAAGCTGGTCCTGGAAGTGACGGGGAATGAAGTGTATGGTAAGCTGAAGTTCGAATCAGGCGCCCATCGGGTACAGCGAGTGCCAAAAACAGAATCCCAAGGTCGGGTGCATACCTCAGCAGCAACAGTTGCCGTCTTACCTAAGTATGAATTAGAGGATATAGAGATAAAGAAAGACGATCTACGTACAGATACCTTCCGTGCCAGCGGTGCAGGTGGTCAGCATGTCAATAAAACAGAATCTGGTGTGAGGTTCACCCACTTACCGACTGGGCTTACTGGAGAAAGTACGGACTCCAGATCGCAGCATAAGAATAGGGAGATTGCCATGCAACGACTTTACCAGCGGATACAGGAAGCGCAGCGAAACAAAGCGTACCAAGAGCAGAAGACCAAGCGAAAGTCATTAGTAGGATCTGGGGACCGTTCAGATAAAATCAGGACTTATAACTATCCCCAAAACAGATGCACTGATCATCGTATCAATCTAACGCTATACAGTCTCGGAAAGATCATGGATGGAGAAATCAAAGAAGTGATAGAGAAGCTGCAGATGGAGGAGAATGCTCAGAAGATGTTGGAAGAATAAATGGATTGTATGTATAGCTCTGATTCAAGCGAAGGTCAGTAAATAAGCATTGTTTATCAAATTACTAACCTTTTGTGGCTATTTGAAATAAAGGAATAGAGAAATCTCCTTTACTATGAGACTTATACCTACACTAATCTGTTTATGCCTTTCATTTGCCATATTTGGTCAAATAGTCAACATTCCTGATACTAAATTCAAAAATGCACTTATTAACCAAGGTTTTGATTTGAATGGTGATAATGAAATCCAGATTTCGGAGGCTGAACTCGTTGATTCACTAAATTTATTGTCACGACAGATATCAAGTCTGT
>CAZIMH010000540.1:0-1522 GCA_964540155.1 uncultured Saprospiraceae bacterium | reverse complement strand
ACTTATACGCTTATAGTGACAGATTCTAATGGCTGTACGCAGGAAGATCAGTACACTTTGACTGAGCCTGCACCATTTGTCACTAACATAACTTTAACACATGATTACTGCCAAGTAGAACAGGGTGTAATTGTTATTAATGTGGATGAAGGAGGAGAAGGACCATTTCTGACTAGTTGGAATTCTCCCACTGGAGGTATGTTAGATCAGCTAGCAGTTACAATCAATGGAAGTAATGAAGATATCATCTTTACAGGTGCACAGGGCGGTGAGACATATTTGTTTACTACAAGGGATACAAATGGTTGTGAGACTTTCCATGCAGTTACTGTCCATGGCACTAATGATGGGGAGCCTATTGTCTTTCCAGTCAGGGTGTCATCTGGAGATGAGGAATGTGGAGAGAGTAATGGATTCATAAGAATATCATTCGATAATCATCCGTCGCTGGATATGGTTCAGTTTTCTTTAGATGGAGGAGATACATGGCAGCCTGCCGTTGCAGATGATTCTGGCAGTGCCATGTATGCTGGATTATCGGCTGGTACATATGATCTTCAAGTCAGAAATTTTGAAGGTGGTTGTGTGCAAGCGCTTTCAATTGTTGACCTAGAGAACATTTTGCCATTCAATATCAGTTTAGATATACCACAATCAGGAATTTGTCTAAATGTCTCTCCTGTAACCTTAAGAGGCGGACTACCAGTAGGAGGGACTTATTCGGGAGCAGGGATAATTGGAGGTGCTGTATTTGATCCAGCTTTGGCAGGTGCAGGAACCCACTCAATAACCTACACATACACTAATGCAGATGGTTGCAGTGCTTCTATTGTAGATGAGCTTGAGGTATACTTTGTAGAAGATGTTATAGTGAGTGCAACAATTTGTGAAGCAGATTTGCCTTATGACTTCGATCCGCGTGGGACAACTGAAAACGGATGTTCATTTAATAGAATATTAAACTTAACTGTTTTCTCTAGTACGCCAGATGAAATATATGATGTCACTATAGATCATTCAGACTTGCCATATTTATGGAAGGGTCAGAGCATCTCTGAAGCTGGGGCATATATTAATCATGTCTTTGATGCTAATGGGTGTGGCTATGATCAAGTGCTAAACCTTACAGTGACAGGGATTTCGAGTACTCATAATCTCACCTCACTGACAACGATATATCCCAATCCTGCACATAACAGAATTTTCATAGAGTCAGAAAATGAACTGGATTTAATTGTCACTAATAAGCTGGGGCAAGTGGTAGACAATAGACGCATTGCAGAAGGAAATAACACAATACCAGTTTCTGAATGGGAGGTTGGACTTTACTTTTTTCAGTTTTCTGGTGCTGAGACAATGTGGACAGAGAAAGTAATTATTAACCATAAATAGTGACGGATTAGATTTTCACTTCTGCCAAACTAAGACACCTTAGTCATTGTCAACTCACAACTTCAATAAAAACAAATTATGAAAAATTGGGTATTACCTATACTTCTACTTTTATCTGTTATCACAGTAT
>CAZIMH010000539.1:0-1525 GCA_964540155.1 uncultured Saprospiraceae bacterium | reverse complement strand
AATAGTGTTCTAGAGCCGAATGAAATGAGATTATCAGAATCCCTTAATGGATTATACTCTAATGATACAGTCCAATAGCCTCTGTCTGTATGTGCAAAGCTAGATTGGATGTATAAGTTGGCAGGGTATGGCCTAACACCTACGATAAACGTTGAATTCTCAAACTTTTTGCCTATTCCAATCTTTCCTGTTACAATAGAAGGAAATGCAAGTCCAGCTTCATATTCTAGAACTATGTTGTTAGCATATGTTATGGTATTTCCCCAGAGAAAAGATACCCCGGGAAAAACAAAACTGTTGTTATTACCATCGATTTCGATATCTGTAAATGCAAGGCCAAAATTTAAGTCCAGGAAACTGCTGCTTGTTCGGGAAGATTTTGGATCTGGTATACTTTGCGGCAATAAACTCAGCCCCTGACCAACCTGCTTAAAATCATTATCATATAGATAATCAAGTGAATTCTTAATTGGCTCAGCGAATTGGTTAGACCCAATGGAAATTGTTAGAGCATCAGTTTTATTACCTAAACTAAGGTCAATTCCAACATTAGTAGTAGGAGTATTCTGCGAGTGTAATGATATACCTACTAAAGAGCTGATTATAAGTATGATAAATCTCATTTTGCTTCTTTTAAATTTTATTAGCTTTTGACAGCCTATCTATCAATTTGATATTTCAAAAGTAGATAACTATCTCATTCTAGCTGGATTCAGAATGTACCAACTCCTTGCATGTTAACCTTTATTCCGCACTTTATTTGTTTGCTAGGCTAGGCTACTTGTACCTCCTAGGTCTATGCCATCTATAGCCAAAAGTCAATAGTGTTCTAGAGCCGAATGAAATGAGATTATCAGAATCCCTTAATGGATTATGTTCTAATGATACCGTCCAATAGCCTCTGTCTGTATGCGCAAAGCTAGATTGAACGTATAAGTTGGCAGGGTATGGCCTAACGCCTACGATAAACGTTGAATTTTCAAACTTTTTACCTATACCAATCTTACCAGTTGCAATGGAAGGAAATGCAATACCAGCTTCATATTCTAGAACTACGTTGTTAGCATATGTAATGGTATTTCCCCAGAGGAATGAGAAACCAGGAAAAATAAAACCATCACCCTCATCTTCGATATCTGTAAATGCTAAGCCAAAATTAAGATGGAGAAATCTGCTACTAGATCGGGAAGATTTTGGATCCGGTATAATAGGTTGTGACAATAAATTCGGTTTCTTACCAACCTGCTCAAAATCAGTATGGTATAGATAATCAAGTGAACCCATAATTGGCTTGACGAACAGGTTAAACCGAGGGGAGGGTTGCAAGACTGCTGCCTAAGCTAAGCTCATTTTCAAGATTAGCTGCAATGTTATCCTGCGAGTGTAAGGACATACTTACTAAAGCGCTGATTATAAATATTAGGAATCTCATTTTGCTTCTTTTAAATTTTATTAATTCTTGACAGTCTGAGCTATCAAATTGATATTTCAAATATAAATGACTATCACATTCTAGATGGATTCA
>CAZIMH010000538.1:0-1533 GCA_964540155.1 uncultured Saprospiraceae bacterium | reverse complement strand
CCTAGTCTGCCTTAGTAAGCACTATTTTTTTAACAAAGACTTCTGTTCCAATTTGTATTCTGACAATATAATCTCCTTCTGCCAATGAACTCAAATCAACCAGCAACTTAGCATTTCTCACATTGTCGTCATGTGTTATCACAATTAATTCTTCGCCTAAAACATCATATATACCACCAGTTATCACAGCCTCCATTTCAGATTTTTGAATCTCTATATTTACCATACCTGTAGTTGGGTTAGGATATATAGAGGAGATACTACTCTTTATATACCTTTCTTTGACTTGAATACTTCTTACTGGCGAATATGTGTAAGTGTCATCTAAATCTATCATCTTCAATCTGTAGTAGTAAGTACCTGATTCTAAGTCTTCATCAACAAAATTATAATTTTGCTGTGCAGCAGAATTTCCGGCAGCTTGCACTTCATCTATCTTTGTAAATTCTTCAGTAGCTTCATGACTTTTCTCTATCTCGAAGATATCCGTGTTCACTTCATTGATTGTACTCCAATCTAACAATGCAATATTATCAGATTCTTCATATCTGACAGCAAAGTCTAATAGTTCTAGTCCAAGAATACTATTTGGAATTAAACCAGCATCAATAGTCGCATCCACCTCACCTACAAATAGGGTTAGTTTCTGAGAGATTCCTTTTGAATTATCAAACAAATCTACATACGCGTCACTATCAGATTCATCATCCGTTGCATCAGGTTGTACAAAGGCATATCCATCTGGCGCAATGAATTCCACATAATAGTCACCTGCTGGCAAATGTGAGAAATTATACTTACCGAATTCATCTGTCTGCAGTGAACTAATCAATGAATCTTGTCCATTGTACAGATTTACAGTAACACCTTCTAATGGTGTATCACTGTCATCAAATCCATCGAACACACCGAACTCACCATGATCAATCCAGACTTGATCTCCAAGTCTATTACCTTCATAAAAGCCTGCATCTATATCCATCACTGCTGTATTATCTGACACTGTTACAATATCTGTCGACCATGAGAGATCACTTAAAATAGATGCTTCGTAAATACTCCAATCTCCTAACAAGTTACTATCTTTGGTTTTATCTGATCCAGCCATTGGTATTGTAGGTATAAATCCAGAATAGTCATTCGGCAGTTTAAATTCAAGGTAATAATCTCCTACTTCGATGTCGCCAAAGAAATAATTACCATTCATATCAGTCGTCGTTGTACCCACAAGGATATCTTCAACCGTATATAACTCCACTATAACTCCTTCAATAGGTGGCTCAGCAGCGTCTCTTATACCATCAGCATTCAAATCTTCCCATACTCTACTTCCTATGCTTGACTGATTACATGCACTAACTACTAAATCAAGGATCACTTTATAAGAACATCCGTTCCCATCTTCTAATTCGACTGTATGTATACCTGTCGTAGTAAATATTTGTCCTGCAACAAATACTTCTTCTCCTGCACAGATTTCATCTTCCATCATTATATCCGCTGTCGGCGTATAAAAATCTAGATTCAATACAT
>CAZIMH010000537.1:0-1534 GCA_964540155.1 uncultured Saprospiraceae bacterium | reverse complement strand
TGATATCTTAATTAGTAAATATAGAACTCTATATTGTGTTCACAAATTAGGTATATAATTACCTGACGACCAATTTTAGCATTTATTTAAAGCTTATCTCCTCTCCACAACGACCTTGCCATGTTATACCTTGTCCCTACACCCATCGGAAATATGGAAGATATGACATACAGAGGGGTAGCCATTCTGAAGGATGTGGACTTAATATTGGCAGAAGATACAAGGACAAGCAAGCATCTGTTAGACAAATATGAAGTGTCTACTAAGGTTATTTCCTTTCATGCACATAATGAGCATTCCAAACTGAGTGGTCTTATACAGGATTTGGAGTCAGGAATGAATATTGCACTTATATCGGATGCTGGCACACCCGGCATTTCAGATCCAGGATTCCTTTTGGTGAGAGAGGCAGTGAAGCACGACATACCAGTAACTTGCCTACCAGGAAGTACAGCCATGATACCTGCAGTGGTAATGTCTGGCATTCCTTGTGATCGGTTCCATTTTGAGGGATTTTTACCTCAAAAGAAGGGCAAAAAGACAAGACTTGAGTTCCTGCTTTCATTGCCGAATGCTTTTGTCATCTACGAATCGCCATATAGAGTAGTAAAGACACTTAAGAGGATAATGGAAATGACAGAAGTGGAAAGACAGGTATGTGTCTGCAGGGAGATCTCAAAAATACATGAGGAGAGCATCAGAGGTCTCATGTCAGAAGTAATCGAGGACCTAGAAAGTAGATCATCTATCAAGGGTGAAATTGTGATCGTCGTGTCTGGAAATGTATAAGATTTGAAAATAATTGTAATGCAATAAGTTTATGAGAGAGCAGTATAAAAAAGCATCAGAATCACAAGTAGAAATCACACAGCTTATGCTTCCGTCGCATTCTAATTTTAGTGGACGAGTGCATGGAGGTCATATCCTTAATCTTATGGACCAGATAGCCTTTGCGTGTGCCTCTAAACATTGTGAGAATTATTGTGTCACCGCATCTGTCAATCGAGTAGATTTCATAAATCCGATAGAAGTAGGGGAGTTAGTGACACTTATGGCTTCAGTTAATTACACGGGCAATACCAGCATGGTTGTAGGACTGAGAGTAGAATCGGAGAATATCCAAAAGGGATTTGTCAAACACTGTAACTCCTCCTATTTTACAATGGTAGCCAAAGATGAGGATGGGAAAAGTGCGAAGGTGCCTGGGCTCATACTGGATTCTGAAGAAGGGATAAGACGGTTTGTCAGATCTATAAGACGAATAGAGCAAGGCAAAGTTCGTGTTAAGCGGTTTACCGATGCTGAGTTCAAATTAGATGAACACCTCAAGTATCTTGACGGCCGTAATCTTCAGCTTCAGCTATAGTTAAAGATAACTTGGTTAAAAAAAGACACTTTTCAAATGGACCTTGTGGAGATTTCTTCGTGCTCGTATAGTGGGTGTAGGTTTGCAGAATATATAGTTCTCTAATTAATAGATTTCTCCGCTCCTTCCAGTCGGTACCCATGACAAAAACTCAGTAGACTACTTTGA
>CAZIMH010000536.1:0-1541 GCA_964540155.1 uncultured Saprospiraceae bacterium | reverse complement strand
AAGGATTTTAGTTTATACCACATCTCTTACTGTCAACACTTACTTTGATAAGTCAGTGAGTTTGAATGCAGCTATTCTATTAGCATTCAAATTCAATTTCTGCAATTTATAACTTGCGTCTAAGAAGGTGGGTAGTTCTACCAATTGGTTATCATCCACTGCCAGATAGTTCAATTTCTTCAGCATGATATTGTCATCAAAAGATTTTATCCCATTTCGCCCTAGGTGCAATTCTTCTAAGTATTTCAAGATATTGATAGTAGAATCTATTACAGAGAGGTCATTATCTCTTAGCCAAATTGCTTTTAAATTACGCTTGCATGCATAGCTGCTGCTCCCATTTAGAACTATATTTAATCTACACAGATGACAAAAGGCTCTATAGTGAATAAGATTTGTATTTAAGTTTTGCTGAATAGTGTATATTTAATGGTGTAGCCTAACTTCATGGCTTGATATAGTTCAACTAAAACCATTGTTACTTATGTTATCGAAGTCTATTGTCTCAGTTTGTTTTCTATTCTACATGTCGGTGTTTTATGCACAGGGACCTGATATAGAATGGGAAAATTCCTATGGTGGTTCGGAACTTGATTTTCCGCATTGTATTATTCCTACGTCTGATGGAGGGTATATAACAGCTGGCAACACAAGTTCCAATGATGGGAACATAACAGAATTTAAAGGATTGGTTGATGTCTGGATTATTAAACTTAACTCTGAAGGTGACCTACAATGGCAACGGACTTTCGGTGGTAGCGGGACAGAGTCGATTATTGAAATTACTGAAGTCATTGATGGTTATGCTTTTGGCGGGTATACTAATTCTGAAGATGGAGACATCTCTGATTTTAAGGGAAATACAGATTTTTGGTTTTTGAAAACAGATTTTGAAGGCAACCTACTGCAAGAAAAAACTATTGGAGGTAGTGGCTCGGATAGGTTATTCGATATGATCCAAACGAGTGATCGAGGCTTTATGTTGGTGGGTAGCAGCAATTCTGATGATGGTGATGTCAATACCAATGCAGGATCAACAGACAATTTTCTGGTTAAACTTGACTCGGAAGCTAATATCGAGTGGGTAAGCAGTATCGGTGGGGGACGTTCCGATAATTCTTATAGTATTGTACAAACAGATGATGAAGGTTATTTTGTTTCTGGAATTTCGCAATCTGATGATGGAGCAGTTAGTGTGGACTTATTAGGTACTAAGGTTTGGGTTTATAAATTAGATAGTGGAGGTAATATGCTATGGCAGAATGCTTTCAATACATTAGATGCTTTCATAGATGTCACAGGGGTGCAGGATATGGACGGCAATTATTTTTTAGCCAGTACGACTAATCAAGAGGACTTTTGGTTGGCTAAGTTAGACGGGGGTGGTCAGTTGCTGTGGGAGCAATCTTATGGTGGCAATAGGGCGGATAAAATTTTTAACATTGATTTGACCACTGATGGTGGTTATATAGTCGGTGGAGAGACTGATACGGATGATGGGTCGGTGCCGGCTGCAATTGGAGAAAGAGATTGCTTTATAC
>CAZIMH010000535.1:0-1544 GCA_964540155.1 uncultured Saprospiraceae bacterium | reverse complement strand
ATCAGCAGTTTCATCATCTACTTCTTTCTTGAGAGAAAGCTTGGTAAGCTCTTTTTTGAATCCTGATGGAGACACTACATTCATCTTAGAAAGAGCATTCAGTTCTTCTCAAAATGGACCATATTTCACAACAGATAGATGGACCCTCGAGAAAACTGAAGACAGACTTTTACGAGTGGAAGAAAATTTACAGTTTGTAAAATTACTTTTCCCTATTCAAGTCGGTACTACCTGGAATGGTAACTTATTTGATGATCAGTTAATTTCTTCTGTATCGCAGCAGCAAATCAGAATCTACCGAGATTGGGAGTATTCAGTGTTATCAGATAATGATGAGGTCACCGTAGAGGGAGTTAACTACCAAGATGTTGTCACTGTTCAGCAAGCCGAATTTGAGACCGCACTAGAGCTAAGAAGATCTCGTGAGGAGTATGCACCAGATGTCGGACTAATCAGAAGAGAAATGGAAATCTTCGATACCCAATGCATAGACCAAGCTTGTCAGGCACAGCCATGGCTAGATAAAGCAATGGCAGGATTCCAATTAACGCAGGTATTGGTGGACCATAATTAATCCTTTGTTAGAATTCGTACACATAGGTCACAGTGGTAAGACCAGAGGCCTAGATGGTTCATTCAAGCTTAGAGTAGAAGAGCGCTTTCTGGATTCATTATCTGACATCCGAGCTATCTTCGTAGATCACGACGGATCCAAAGTTCCTTACTTAATAGAAAACTGCTCCAATCAAGGAGATATTCTCATAAAACTGGAAGAGATAGATTCACCTGAACAAGCTTCAGTGTTACTTAACCGGTCTATATACATTGACAAAGATGAGCTGCCTGAATCTATCAGGGAATCTGACAACAATGAGAATCATGAACTAGTTGACTTTCTCATCATCGATGAAGACAATATTACAATAGGGACTATATCAGAAATTCTGGAATACCCTGAGCAGCTACTAGCCAAGGTCATATATCAAGACAAAACAGTCCTCATCCCTATACACAATGACCTTATCCTCGGTACTGATGCCGAGAAAAAAACAATCCAAATGTCATTACCAGAAGGTCTTTTATCTCTGTAAATTTATCTACCCCCAAAAGCCAAATTGCCATGGTTTAGCGATTCGTGTCACACACTTCAGGTGCTTAGGTTGATAAGGAGATTTACTGATAATTACTATCCCTAATTGGTATAAATCTAGAGTATTACATCCCTCCCAAGTGCATATTTCTTCCCATGCCTTTGTCATTCCTACAGACCAGTAGATATCATCTATAACAATCACCTTATACTTAAGATTAAGACCAGCAGCATCAACCCAAAGCTGTCGGATATAGGAGATAGTACCTTCAAATGAATGGTCTCCGTCGAGATAGATAAAATCACTGTTATCAATGACTGACTTATTTTGTCGGAAAAAAGTCTGGAAGTCAAGACTGAATAGTTGCACAGAGTCATTAATAGCCAGCTGCCTTATCGTCTCTTGGGCATACTCAAAAATTGGCTTAGCACCTTCTACAGAGATGATAGGAGT
>CAZIMH010000534.1:0-1547 GCA_964540155.1 uncultured Saprospiraceae bacterium | reverse complement strand
TAAATTGATTCTTCTGCAACCTGCAACTGCTCATAAGGAGAGCTTTGTGCATATGCTCTTTGTTTGTTTACAAAATCTGACAGATCAATAATCTTAACAGGCATTTCTTTCCCAAATTGCTTGAGCAAATTACCCTTGATACCTAATTGAATGGCTTTTCGGGTATGTTTTTCGCCATTTGGAAAATGATCAGGATCCCATTGTAGTCTTATTTCATTCTCGTCCAATGACGCTTTCCAGTCATCATGAGACATATCAGAACTCTGAGCATAAGAGGTAAATGCACTATTCTCTAATATAATATCAAAGTCAGTTTTCTTAATCCAAATGCCTACTATCTTTTCTTGACCTGGTTTTGCTGCCCAGCCACTTCTGTACATCATCCATAAAAAATTAGGCTTTATCCATGACATGCGATTATAACTATAGTCCGCTCCACCAAATTCCTGATGCTCAATTGCATAATTAGCAATCGATGGTCTATAAGCTTGATAGACGAGTATGTGTTCGTTTGTTTGCTGTGCTAAGATGTGCTTTCCAGCTTGGGGAAGGGTTTTTTCATAATTAGCATACAAAGTTGTTTTAAAATTCATTTTCTTTTATTTGTGTAATATATACGCAAATATAACAAACTGATGTCCTGTCTGTCAAGTATTTGTGTAATTATTACGCAAACTTTATTTCAAAACTGATACCCTGCTTCAAGGATTGCTGGTATTTGGTCTTATTAAACTGAAATAGTGTGGCCGGTCTGCCACTGCCCTTCTTGATGATTTCATCAGTTTCTTCTAAGAAATCAAAGCTGAGAATCTTCTTTCGAAAGTTACGTCTGTCTATCTTCTTCTGTAATATAGTCATGTAAAGATTCTCCAGATCGGAGAACGGAAACTTCTTTGCTAATAAGTTAAATCCTATTGGTTGGTAATTTAACTTTGCTTTAAGTCTATTATACGCTGCTTTTAATATGTCCTTGTGGTCATAAGGTAATTTGGTGATTTTATCAATTGGTAACCACTGGACATCTGTAGCGTCTGTTGTTGCTTTGAGCTTCATAGAAGAAGGGATAACTGTCCCAAAGTAGGCCACAGATACGACTCGATATCGGTGGTCTCTTTGTATGTCGTCTCCGAATGTATAGAGTTGCTCCAAATCCTTTACTTTTACACCTGACTCCTCTTGCAATTCTCTCAATGCTGCATGTTTGAGACTTTCGTCATTATGAACAAATCCCCCAGGCAGAGACCATCTATCTTTGTATTTGCCATACCTCTGTTTGATAAGTAGAATATATAATTGGTTTTGTTCGTATCCAAATAGAACAATATCAACTGCAACCTTAATGTTTTGATTTAGTTTCATTTGTGTAATATATACACAAATACTTAATTATTCAACAGCTTTATCCGCATGGTAGGTAACGAATGATGATATGTGGCCGTACGAAGTATGCCAGCGGTTCGGCTTTATTCACTCTTTTTTGTTGCCCAATTTTTATATTTCTTAGTAGCATTTGATTGTGTATAATGTACTTCACATAATGTCTTTTC
>CAZIMH010000533.1:0-1576 GCA_964540155.1 uncultured Saprospiraceae bacterium | reverse complement strand
TCCAAAATTAATGTGTCCACATTCTGTAATTCCTGCTCTCACCTCGAATAAATGGCTGCAAAGCGGTTCACGTTCCAATATTCTATCTATAAAGTGCTGTCTTTCAGGCCTTGGACCCACCAAGGACATATCACCCATCAATAAATTGAAGAATTGCGGTATCTCATCTAATCGCCACTTACGCATAATACGTCCGAAAGGCGTAATTCTCGGGTCATTGTCAGAAGAAAGCTGTGGGCCTGCCTTTTCTGCGTCAATATACATAGACCTGAACTTAAGTATCGTAAAAGGAATTCCATCTTTTCCTATCCGTTCTTGTTTAAATAGTAATGGGCCTGGAGATGAAAATTTAACCCTTATAGCTACATAGATAAATAAGGGTAAACAAACCAATATTAATATGAGAGAGGCAACTACATCAAAAGCTCTTTTTATAAATCTTTCTGCTGAGGACATAATCTCTTGATCTATCTCTATAAGTCCTACACTTGCTAGATGATTCATCTTCACTTTTCCTAACAAAATATCATATAATCCTGGGACTATCTTAATAATTAACGTATCCCTGTACTCGTATAAATTTTGCAATATTTGAGATAGTGATTTTTGGCTAGGAGACTTAAGCGCAATTACCACATCTTCCACACCATTTTCTTCTATTATGTTAGATAAAGAACCTAATTCACCTAGGTAAGCTAAGGTAGAATTATCTCCCCTGCTTGAGATTGAATCAGATACATATCCTACATATCTATGCCCTAGTAAAACATCTGATTTTTGCAAATCATGATGTAATTCCAATGCAGATTGCTTGTCTGCAATTATTAACGTATTGTAGAAAGCAACACCTTTCGCCAATCGCCATTTTGCATAAGTGAGCAATAAAATTCTTGCAGTACCAGTAATTAAAAAATGAAGTCCAACCAGTATAAAAAATGGATATAGATAATGTGTATATTGATAGGTAAGGTCATCTAGCATTACTGTAAAAAACAGAAACAAACATCCTACGATTGTCAGGGTGAATGTCCGTCTCAAAGTAGCCAATCTAGAGTATCTGTAAATGTCTGTATACTTATCAAAAACAGAATAGAAAATAACCCAGCACAGGGGAATTACAAGCAAGCCAAGATGTAGCTTTTCAGACGAGAGCACTTCTGTCAAACTAATATCAGGTTGCTCTAATTTTCTTCTAAAATAAAAAAACAATAGCCATGAGAGTGCTGCAGAAAGCCAGTCAAAAAACTTATAAATGGAGAGTTCTAATTGCCTCTGATTCTTCATGTTACATGCTAACTGCCATTCGTTATATTAATGACAATTTGAAGATAAACTTTATTAAGTTAGAAATGTAATAGTCGAATGTTATCGATCAAGATAGTCCCAGAGCCACTTGTCCTATCTCCAGCAATAAACACTTGAAATTGCTCTATCGCCTCTAAATTCAAAATATTACCTAAGTTGATATACAACTTCTCCCAATCATCATTAGGGAAAAGATTGATAACAGGCAACGTCAATCCAACGGAACCTGATATCCCTGCTATACCAACCACAAACCCAACATCATTATTAT
>CAZIMH010000532.1:0-1597 GCA_964540155.1 uncultured Saprospiraceae bacterium | reverse complement strand
GCGTCAGGATGCTGAGCCTGCTGAGAACAGAGGTGGTAAGTTTGTTGGGCCTGCTAAATCACTTATACAAAAAGCTAAGCCTTCAGATAAGTACTTCTTCGAAAATATCAAATGTAAGTGTCCTGGAGATGCTGCACCAAGGGATCTTGGACAGATGGTATTTAATATCAGATAACAAACTTAAAAGCGTATATCATGCTAAGAATATTATTATTAACAGCTATATCAGTATTGACTTGTGGTCAATCATTTGGTCAGGACAATCCAATTCAGGTGACTGAATCTGGTACGCCTCTTGAAGATATCTATGTAGATGGTGTTGTGAAAAGAGAACTTGTAGAAGAAGCTCCAGTAATAGAATATGACTATGTAAGGGAAGCTGATGTTGTATGGGAAAGAAGAATTTGGAGGCTAATAGATACAAGAGAGAAAGTCAATATTTCTTTCAGAAGTCCTATAAAGCCATTCTTCAATATTCTTAGAGAAATAGCTGAAAACGGCGATGCTGCAGTATTCAAAGATGAAACTTTCAAAGAGCCTCTAACTATTGATGAGATAGATGCTAAATTGAATAATGTAGATACGACGGTTGTTTGGGATCCAGATACCTATGAAGAAAAGGTACAAGTAGTCCGTAATGAAATTAACTGGGAGGATATCAAGCAATTTAGAGTGAAGGAAGTATGGTACTTCGATAAAGAGTTATCTTCTTTCAAGTCTAGAATATTAGGTATTTGTCCTATCCTTCAAAGAATAGATCCAGATACTGGTGAATTTAAATATCAAGAACAATTGTTTTGGATGTATTACCCAGAAGCTAGATATGCGCTTGCTAGGTATAGAGTTCAGAATGACGATAATGATATTGCACCGATGTCTTGGTACGACTTGTTTGAGTCGAGATTCTTTTCTAGCTATATACTAAAGAAATCTAACCCGCTAGACTTAAGGGTTCAGGATATTTATTATGGCTATGAAAGAGAGGGATTTGATAGACTAATGGAGTCTGACAGAATAAAAGCAGAACTGTTCAATTTTGAACATGACTTATGGGAATACTAATTAAGTAATTCCTAATATAAAAAGGAGCTTGTATAAATTACAAGCTCCTTTTTTTATGACTGTATATTCTTCTTTCTAGTATAGAATACTTGAAAGAGCAGTGCTATGAATACAACAATGTATTCAAATGATATTAATCTTAAGTCTTGGATAAATTCAGGTGTGATATAAGTTGTATAACTCCAGACTACTACCCCACTCCATACCAATACCCACCACGATCTCTGAAATATCGAAAACATAACCAGCATACAGAGATACCAAGGATGGACTGTCGTTGTCATAAATAGATAGACTGAAAAAGAAATTAGCATCGCATTAAGCAGCTGCATTAACTGACTTTTCTTTTGTCTCCATCCTAGTAGCAAAATAGTTACCACAGTAATCAAACTTAAAGCAGGGCCTATAATTGCTATTTGGTTGTATCCTGATAAGCTGTATCCCATTTGCCTGACTAGATAATAGACACTGGCATTGAACTCAAAAGATTGGAAATATAAATTTATACTAGAAAGAAAGTGAGTAACATCTGTCC
>CAZIMH010000531.1:0-1598 GCA_964540155.1 uncultured Saprospiraceae bacterium | reverse complement strand
CATAAATGCTTTGTCCTGTGAACAGTTCTGTCATTATTACTTAATTTTATTAAGCGCAATAACAGTTTCTCTATGCTATCTATGTGCACGATTCAGTTTCGTATTATTATTAAGCATTTCAATTAGGATCCTATTCCTATTATTCAGAAATAGGCTAGATCAAATTCTCCCATATGATCTACATGTTTTGTAAAACCTCCTTTACCTAACATCATCCATCTTTTAAAATATTTTACTGATAGTCTCTTGATGATATTGACCATCATTCAAGTTTAAATAGAATGACACCAAAAGAAGTTGAGAAAATGTGCTTAGCTTCACATGGTCAAACCAAAGCGACGATGAAAAAGTCAATCGACGCAAAGACTTATATGAGATGGGATGTTTTTATAACCAAAACGGTCAACCTATATTAGGCATCGTCTAAAAATAGCCCCTCAATGCACCACCACAATCTTCCCCACCTGCTTCCCTGCCTTCAAGGCTTCTATTGCCGTTATAGCTGACTCTAAAGTGAACTCTGAATGTATCACAGGCTTAACCTGATGTTCTTCCATAAAAGCCAATAGGTCTTTGAATTCTCTAGGAGAACCCATAGCTGTACCGATAAACTGTATGTGACGTAAGAAAAACTTACTGATACTAATGCTTGTCTTAGGAGCTCCAGTAGATCCATATGCGACTATTCGTCCACCATAATTCATGAAGCGGAAATAATTGTCTAAAACTGGAGAAGGGGAGCTATCTAGAACGATATCTATACCTCCTGACATTTCTTTCAATTTAAGATGCCAATTGTCTTCTTTGTAATTAACCCCACCTTTTGCGCCATCGGATACTGCTTGTGCTATCTTATCAGCACTTGAGCTCGTCACATAGATATCAGCATCAAAAGCTTTTGCCAAGCCCATTCCAGCTTGAGCTACGCCGCCACCTATACCAGTGATAAGCACCTTAGCACCTTTTCTAATACCACCATGTCTCACTAGAGCTCTCCATGCTGTCAGCCCTGCAACAGGAATGGCTGCGGCTTCAGACCAACTCAGATATTTTGGCTTGGGTACAAGATTCGAAATAGGGACAGACATATATTCACAGATAGTACCTGGGTCAGGCATACCTAATACCCTGAATTGGCGAGTGGGCGCTACTTCATCGTCTCCCCAATCGTAGGCAGGATATATAATGACTTCCTTTCCAGCCCACTGCTCTGGGACCCCTTCTCCCAACTCAGTCACTACGCCAGCGCCATCAGCCCCAAGTATACAAGGCAAGGCCATCCCAGGGTATAATCCTCGTTGTATCCATATTTCACGGTGGTTAAGCGCAGATGCCTTTATAGAGACGATAACTTCTCCTTTCTTCGGTTCTGGACGCTTGACTTCTGATAGAGTTAATGTTTTATCTTTTTTTAATACAAGTGCTTTCATCATGTCTGCTGTACCTTTGAAAAAATCAAATTACGAATTTATAAACACCTAGTACTCTACAATGTTGAAGTTTAATGTTCTACTAATAAAGGCTGATGGTTATAAATATTATCTAAAAGTGACATAGTGTCTCAGATTTAAATTACCTTTTCGAATTACATACTATTA
>CAZIMH010000530.1:0-1607 GCA_964540155.1 uncultured Saprospiraceae bacterium | reverse complement strand
AGATTCATGTTGCGCTCCAACTGGAGCTTGTGATATCATCTTCAAGCCTAGTGCTATTGCAGATGCAGAATGTGGTGAGTCAGATGGAGGAATCAATATTTCATTCATAAATGGTCTTGCACCATTTAGCTTTGAGTGGAGTAATGGCGCTACTACTGAAGACCTTACTAACGTACCTGGTGGAACTTACACAGTGACTGTTACAGATGCTGCTGGATGTTCTGCTGAAGACTCGTATGTAGTTTCTTCTGAGTCTTGTGGACAGATAGGAAGCTTTGTATGGGAAGACTTAGATACGGATGGTGTTCAAGACATTAATGAGCCAGGAATTCCTAGTGTTCAAGTACAATTGCTAGATGCACTTACTGAAGAAGTATTAGCAGAGCAATTCACTAATGCCCTTGGAGAGTACTGCTTCGAGAATGTTGGAGCCGGTGACTTCAGAGTAAGAATAGTTACGCTTCCTGATGCTTTCGAATCTCATGTTCTTACTAGTAAGGATAGAGGAGTTGATGGTGTGGATAGTGATTTCAGAAACCAAAACGGTGAATGGATCAGTGATTTATTCGAGCTTAGTGCTGGTGAAATCAATAAGAGTATTGATGCTGGATTCTATGAAGGTAACTCTATAGGTAACCAAGTATGGTTTGAGTCTGATGAAGGATTGATTAATGGATTCGATTCAGATGATTCTCCAGTAGAAGGCGTAGAAGTAAATCTCTATGATGCAGATGCTGATACTATAGTGGCTACACTATTCACTGATCCTTTTGGAAGATACTTATTTGAGAATGTTCCAGCTGGTGATTACTATGTTGAGTTTATAGCTCCACAAGGAATGACATTCATTAATCCGAATGATGTGAATAATGATTCAGAAGATAGTGATGCAGAAGTAGATATCTTTAATCCACAAGTTGGTAGATCACAAGTATTCTCAGCATCTACAGGTGCAGTAGACTTATCTATCGATGCAGGACTAAGATTACTGCCTACTGTATTAGCTATTGAAGTGCTTGATTTGTCAGTGACTAATGAAGCAAGTGATAACGTGAATGTTCTTGAATGGACTACTACTAGAGAATTTAACTCTGATTACTTTGGTATCGAAAGATCAATAGGTAATGTAGATAAATTCGTAGAGATAGACACTGAGAGCGCTAGCGGAGAGACTATAACTAACACTGATTATTTCTACAACGATAAAGATTTAGATGAATCTGGTACTTATTACTACAGATTGAAAATGGTTGATCTTGATGGATCATACGTTTACTCTAAAATTGTATCTGTAGAAGTAGAAAGTGAAAGATTAGAGAATCAGAAAGTATTATTAGACGTTTACCCTAATCCTGTTACTAATATTGTCAATATCGATTTGACTACTGAGTACCAATCTAATATCGATGGAGGAATCTACGATGCTATTGGTCAACTCATTCAGAAAATAGATAGAAACAGTGTGACAGCAGGGAAGACTTCTATGAAGATGGATATTTCTCACTTGAATGCTGGTACTTATTTAATCAGAATGCAAGTTGGAAAACAAGTGATATTTGAGAAAGTAACTAAAGCAAATTAATATAGCTTAGAAGAAATTTCTCTTA
>CAZIMH010000529.1:0-1609 GCA_964540155.1 uncultured Saprospiraceae bacterium | reverse complement strand
TTTTAGTACGATTATTGTTACTATTGAAACAAAATAATATGCGTAAGTAGCTGAAAATCAAAATTTTACTGATATACAGTACTTTACACATAACAAATTATTTTAATATATCTGAGTATGAATTTAATCAGGTTACCAAAATTAGCCTTTAGTGTAGTTTTTTTGATGCTGACACTTGCTTCCGTGCAAGTTTCTGCGCAAGATTTCCACTATTCGCAATTTTATAATCAACCATTGGCTTTCAATCCAGCAATGACTGGAATTTTCAATGGTGATGAAAGAATCAGCGGCTCTATCAGAGACCAGTGGAGATCTATTCCTGTACCATGGTTCAACTTTAGTGTAGGGTATGACAGAAAATTTTATCCTAAGAAAAGCAAGAACGGCTTTTTTGGTGGTGGTCTCTATTTTAACTACGATACACAAGGTGATTCTAATGTAAGATTGACAAATATTAATTTGTCAGGATCCTATACGAGAGTAATAAATCCAAATAATCTGATTACACTTGGTGGTGCTGTCGGGTTTTCTACAAGAGGCTTCAATCAATCAACTTTGACTTGGGATCAATTTTGGGACCCTAATCTTTTTGTTATTGATCCTTCCAGAGGCTCTGGAGAAACTATCCCTAATAGCATTGAAACCTTCAATTTCGTAGAGACGGCGCTAGGAATTAATTATAGATGGCAAAAGTCCGCAAGAACCAAGCTTGACCTAGGAATAGGAGCATTTCATCTCACAACGCCATCATCTAGATTTTTAACCTCCACTGTAACCCAAAGCTTACCGATTCGATTTTCAGTTACAGGTGTATATAGTAGAAAGTTGACAGACAAAATGGACTTGCAACTAGATGCTTTATTTCAAAACCAACAAGCATACAACGAATTGCTTTTTGGAGGGTACCTGAATTTTTATCTTAATCAAAGAAGAGGTAAGGAATTCCAATTTAGAGTGGGCGCTGGTTATAGAACCCGACGAGCTATATATCCTAAGATTGGAATTGAGCTAAATAACTTATTTATAGCCGCTAGTTATGACTTTTATCTTCTCGATTTCAATAATCTTCATGGAGGTGGCGGACCAGAATTACATATTAGATATATTATAAAGCATGTAAAGCCTTTAGGTAAATTTAAGGTATGCCCTATATTTTAGAAAGACCAACTACTAAGCGACATTAATGAACCGAATATTTTTCATACTAATAGGATTTTGGCTCTTTGCACCTAGTGCTGAAGGACAGACCCTGAAGGCTTTTCTCAAAGCTGCTGTGGAGGCTACCGAAGACAAAGACTACTACAATGCCATGTACTATTACAGCCAAGCAGTAGAATTTGATACAACCAATCTTGAAAATGTATATAAGTATGGAGAGTCTGCTATGACTTTCAATGCTTACTCAATCTCAGAAAACCAATTTCAATTTGTCGCAGATAATGATTCAGAAAACAGCTACCCTCTAACCACATTTTACCTTGCAGAGATGCAGCAGCAGCAGGGTAAATATGAAGATGCCAAAAGAAACTATGAACTGTTTGTATCAGAAAATTCTGGAGAACAGCCATTATATACAAATAGAGCACAAAAAGAAATAGAAGCCATTGAT
>CAZIMH010000528.1:0-1611 GCA_964540155.1 uncultured Saprospiraceae bacterium | reverse complement strand
AGAATTGAAAAATTGAAAGCCTTATTAGTCTGCATTTTGTTATATAGATGTGTGGACGCAGAGATTTTAAATCAAAATCAAGATATCTTACTCCCGATTTTCATTTGCACAACTATTTGAAATAAAGCTGATGATGCAATGCGAATTGACCATATAGGCTATTTTAGACTTGAAATTGATATGATAACGAGTTATAAAAATAAAAATTGAACAGACACGAAGCAACAATTAAAAATATATACCAGACCATTAATACCATAGAGAATAAAGGAAATGTAGCTGAGTATATTCCTGAATTAGCTAAAGTAGATCCTGACAAATTTGGCGTGGCTTTCTTATCCAAGAACAATCAACAATTTGGATTCGGTGATTGGCAGACAAAGTTTTCCATACAGAGTATCTCCAAAGTGCTTTCTCTAAGCCTAGCGTATAAGCTCCTCGGGGAAACAGTATGGGAGAGAGTAGGTGTAGAACCCTCAGGAAGTGCTTTTAATTCTCTGATCCAATTAGAAACAGATAGTGGATTTCCCAGGAACCCATTGATTAATGGAGGAGCTATGGTCATCTGTGATATGCTCATAAGCAATCTGGAAAATCCTAAGAATGATTTTTTGAATTTCGTGAGACAAATAAGTTGTTGTGCTAAAATAGACTTCTGTGAATCTACGGCTAGGTCCGAAGAAGAAGTAGGCTATCGAAATAAAGCACTCTGCAATTTCATTAAGTCCTTCGGTAATATCCACAATGACCCCAATGAAGTATTAGATTTTTACTTTCATATGTGTTCCATCGAAATGACTTGCGAAGAGCTGGTTAAAACTTTTTCATATCTGGCATTCAGTAATTTTCATCCTGATCAGTATTCTAAAGTGCTGAACTTAAGTCAAGCAAAAAGAATTAATGCCATTATGCAAACATGTGGCTTCTATGACGAATCTGGTGAATTCTCATTCAAAGTGGGACTGCCTGGCAAAAGTGGTGTAGGAGGTGGCATCATAGCACTCCATCCTGAAAAATATTGCATATCCGTATGGAGTCCCAGACTAAATCCGAGTGGTAACTCTTATCGAGGTATGAAATTTTTAGAAGAATTTACAACTGAGACTAAACTCTCAATCTTTTAAACATAGACTAAATCTGTCTCTCAGGCACCTTGCGCTTTACCCTTCCCGCTTCAAATCTCCCACCCACCATCCATGAGCAGTTAAAGCCTTTTTGTCAAGTATTATTGCAACAGTGTTGCATTTGTATATTTTGCTATATTTGTAACTCCAATTGATTAACTTATAGTGGAAGCAAACAAATTGACTAAAAGCACCATCAAACTAAATTCCGATTATATCGGAGCAGCAGGAAGTACATTGTGCTTGATTCATTGTTTTGCTACGCCATTTATTTTTGCGGCTCAGGCGGCGGCCTCATCTACTTGCGCAGACATAAGTCCTACCTGGTGGAAGATGATTGATTTGGTATTTTTAGTCATTACCTATATCGCCGTGTGGCACTCTGCAAAATCGACCACATTTTCTTGGATGCCCACTGCGCTCTACGCTTTCTGGCTCAGCTTTACGCTACTCGTGATGAATAACTTCTTTCAGCTTCTCCCTATTC
>CAZIMH010000527.1:0-1613 GCA_964540155.1 uncultured Saprospiraceae bacterium | reverse complement strand
GTCAGGGTGGACCTCCACCTGCATGTCAGCCAGGTTCTGTCTGTGATGATGGAGATGCTTGCACGACAGGAGATGTATATGATGCAGATTGTAATTGTGCAGGGACATTTAGAGATTCAGATAATGATGGGATATGTGATGCTAACGATAATTGTGATGGAAGTCTTGCAGGACGAGCTTGTAATGATGGCGATGCTTGTACTACAGGAGATGTATATGATGCAGATTGTAACTGTATAGGCACATTTATAGATGCAGACGGAGATGGCGTATGTGCTACACAAGATCCAGATGATTCAGATGCCTGTGTGCCTATAGCTTCTGGTACAGATTGTAACTCGAATCAAGGCTGTACCGTAATAAGCACAACAGGATTTGAGAATCGAGATATGGGGATATGGATAGATGGTGGACAGTCTGCCACTCTATTGTCTTCTGCTTCATTTGCCAACACAGGTAATTACAGTTTTTATGTTCAGTCAAACGATGGCATACAATCTAGTTTGTATACTTCAGACTTGAATCTAGCGGGAGTAGATGCTGTTCAGATTCAATTCAATGTGTACCCATATACTGTAGAGAACTCTGATAGTTTTGTGCTGGAAGTTTCTACTGGCGGAGCCTATGTTGTCATTGATGAGTACATCAATAATGTAGACTTCACAAATCTAGTTAGACAGGATATAACAGCCGTTATAGCAGGAATTAATTTTACAGCAACAACCTCACTCAGGCTTAGGTCTACAACTGATGACATAGCGGACTATTTCATATTTGATGATATCATAATAGAAGCGTGTCAGGGTGGTGTACCACCGCCATGTCAACCTGGCTCAGCCTGCGATGATGGAGATGACAATACCATAGGAGATATATACACAAGCAACTGTGATTGTATAGGAGAACCACAGACTATAGATGAAATAGATTGTAATTCACCAACCAATGTTGGCTTAGGCAAAACGGCTAGCCAGTCTTCTACGCTTGCTCCCGCAAATGCTTTTGATGCTGGAAATGCCGTAGATGGAAATAGAGATGGGCACCATAGAAATAATTCGATTACCCATACCGAAAATGAGCAAAACCCTTGGTGGGAGCTTGACTTAGGTTCAGTCCATGACCTAACCTTAGTTAAAATTTGGAATCGTACGAATTGCTGTGCGGAGAGACTAACGGATTTCCATGTATTGGTTTCTGATGTACCATTTTCTTCGTCTGCACTTAATAATTCTATTAATCAAAGTGGCGTAGGTGATTTTCATTTTCCTGGAACAGCGGGAAGAGAAACTGACATAGAGTTAAATCGAACAGGAAGATATCTTAGAATTCAGCTTTCAGGTACAGAAGCATTACAGTTGGCAGAAGTAGAAGTAATGGGATGTAGTAGTAGTGGCAACTCTTCTGATTGTGAAGCTATCTCAGAAGTCAACTTTGAGTCTGGTTACGATATCTGGAATGACGGTGGCTTAGATTGCGGCTTAGTATCTAATAGTTCTTTTAGTAATTCTGGATCTGCTTCTGTCAGACTTAGAGATAACTCTGGCGCTGCCTCTTCTACGTTTACAGATAATCTAAACATGAATGCTGCATCTGAGGCTGTTATTAGCTTTAGC
>CAZIMH010000526.1:0-1621 GCA_964540155.1 uncultured Saprospiraceae bacterium | reverse complement strand
GTAACCGTCTCTACAGGATTAGGAAACAAGGTGATATGTCTATCTTCTGTCTGATCATCTAAAGAGCTCACACCGAGAAACAAGGTATCACAACTTATATCAGAGCTATTCTCATTACTGACGGTCAGGCATACCTCATAGATGCCATCCTCGTCATAAGCATGAAAGGGTGAGGGCTCTAAAGAACTAGTCCCATCTCCAAAATCCCACTCCCATCTATTGGGCTCGAAGTAGGATAGGTCTACAAAAGAGAAATCTTTGAAGTCAAGTGTATCTTGTTCATAGCGAAATCGAGAGACAGGGTTATTGTCGAGACCAAGTGTATCTGCTATAGAACCATCTACAGGGCCAAGGCGTAGTGTATTAAAATTAGGCATGGTCGTAAAATAATGTGTAGTGAAGTGAATCGCTGTGGGTTCTACCTCGCAGGCTCTGCCTTCTTCATCTGGCTTGTGGATAATATGAAGATAATTACCTTGAGTACCTCCAGAGATATAAATTTTATTATCAGGACCTCGCTGCATCATGTTGAAAGTATTAGGCCTGCCAAATAGTGGATCATCCAACCCAGGAGATAGGCTCACTGACTCATCCCATTCCATGACTACCTGCTCAGTAGCAAAGATATCATCAGCCCAGGTGTCAAATTGGAAAATGTTATGCAAATTAGCTAAGTAGAGATAGCGTCCTGAGGATGAATATTCAAGCCCATTAGTAAAAAAAGCAAGACTATCTTGTCTATACTGGATACGTTCGTTTGATATCATTCCGGTACTTCTGTCAAAATCCATTATTACCAACTCAGAACCAAGGTCGTCTATGCTAAAGTGAAATAGTGCCAACTGTTCAGCTCTTGGATCATAGGCACTTCCTCCTCCTTTATGTGCTTGCATTTTAAATGGTATCCTTTGGGTATGATGGAGATTGACACCTGATGGGTCTATAAGAAAAGAGAATATTGTGTCAGCTCGATGTTGTAAGAACCACCAATCTCGTCCGTTGGCATGTTGAGAACATTTTACAAAACCACCTGTATGTACATCTGACATAATGACATTATCTTTACTTATAATTTCTGCTGACTTATCTTTTTTAATTCTGATTTTCGCATACCATCTATGTGTAGTTGTTACATATGGATTGTCAAGATTATCAAAGTTTGTATATAAGTGAATAACATCATCAGATCCAGGGTCCTTAAAAAAAACAGCTCCATTATGTATAGTAAATCCGTCTGGTTCTCTTTCACCTAGTTCATTTCCAGAAGTAAAATCTGCCCATCGTGGACCAAAAGAAATAGTGTCTCCTCCTATTATGGGATTATGATTACCTCCATGTATACTCATGCCATTAGAGTACAATAATAACTCACCCTCTATATCTGAATAGTGAGCATTAGTTAATTTCATGTCCAATGTAATCCTCGTATCTTGAAAAAATGATGGAGGATCTGTATTAAAGGTAAAGTGGGTAGGAATTGCCTGGTCTTCCCAAGTATTAAAATCGCTGCTATAGTCTACAACATTTATAGAGCCAAAAATCCAATTATAATCTTCTTTCTGTGCAGAAAGAAGAGACGTTAGTCCAAGGAAGAGTATTAGAATGTGGGTTGTTCTCATGA
>CAZIMH010000525.1:0-1621 GCA_964540155.1 uncultured Saprospiraceae bacterium | reverse complement strand
TAGAGTATTTAAGAGTCGAGCTTAGTCACCTCGAAAAAAGATAGAGTATTTAAGGGATGAATGAGCGGCATGAAATGCAGGATTGACTAAATGTCAATCCGAGCGAAAGAACTGCAACATCAGTTGCAGCGTAAAGTCCGCCTTTCATAAACGAGCTTAGTCACCTCGAAAAAGATAGAGTATTTTAAGGGAGCAAGATTAGTCACCTTGCTAAAAACAGCCTCTGAGTGATCGGAGGCTGTTTTTTATTTTACAATAAAAGAATGCTGCCCCAAAATTAATCAGGACAGCAATTCTCACTTCACTATGCACATTAAGAAAAACCAACTTTATTTACTTCCAACCAATTCTCTGAATTGATCAACGATACGACCTCCACCATTTACCGTCAACTGACCGATTTTGTCAGCGAATCGTTCCATATACTCCATCTCTTTAAGCTTAAATAGCATCTCGTTATCGCTCATTAATTTGGCCGTATTCAAGAGACTTCTGGTCGAGGCTGTTTCCTCTCTTCGCATGATGATATTAGCCTGAGCTTTTTTCTCAGCAAGAAGGACCTGATTCATGATCTCCTTAATATCTCCTGGCAGGATGATATCTCTCAACCCACAGTCTAACAAGGTTACACCTAAGTCCTTAACTCTGGCTTTAGCATAATCCATGATATAAGGTGCAATACTTGTCTTATTTTGCAATAGCTGGTCCAGAGTATATTGTCCAACATATTCTCTAAGACCTAGTTGCAAGATCACATAAAGTTGTCGATAATAATCCTTAGTATCTACCAACGCCTTTTCTATATCAACCACTTGGTAATGTGCAAATAAGCTCATACGCAATGAAGCTTTATCAGCGGTAAGCAATTCTTGTCCACTGACTTCTACTTGCTGCTGACGTAGATCGGATTTATTGATAACAGCATTCTGCTCTCCTTTCCAAAAGTAGTATACACCTGGATTCAAGACTTTGATAAATTGTCCATCAATGTGAAGTATCCCTTTCTCATAACTCTCCACGGCATGTACCGTCAAGTATCTGGCTACCTCAGGTCGTTGTAATACCTTACGACTAATGGACTTTTCTACTTCTATCTTATTGAGATCAACCATCTGAATTTCATATTCGATGCCGTCTTTCCAATAAGCATAAGTGCCAGGGACTAAAACTTGATTGAATTTCCCATTCTTGTACTCTATCGCTATTTCATAATCACAGACTTCTACCTGATCTAGCTTATCAGATAAGATTTCTGTTTGTAGTAATAGGTCAGAGTCGTCATGGTAGAACATCTCTGTTACATCGTATCTTTTGATTGTAACAAATGGTCCCACCCAGTGCATTCCTGGGTCCAACACTTTGATGAGTGCCCCGTGCTTGAATACAAGCGCTTTTTCATAAGCCTGTACTCGAGTTCTGAATAGATTCATAAGTAACATGTCTAAAATATTTATAGAGTAAAAAAATTAATTCGTATTAAATAGAGCGCTGAGCTTTGTGGATCATCAGACTTCAATGGATGTCACTTCAGATTGATGTCTTATAATGGTCGTGCTCAAGCTGTATGATTCTTCCTCATTAAAATCATAGAACAAGAGTTCTTCCAGAATTGTCTATCGAC
>CAZIMH010000524.1:0-1624 GCA_964540155.1 uncultured Saprospiraceae bacterium | reverse complement strand
AAGATTGTTATTGAATATGACAGATCTGAAGAAGATGAACTTGTTTCATTCGAAAGTAACGTGAAGACATACCCTCTTACTAAATTCAGAAGAACGAATCAAGGAACTACAATCAATCTTAAGCCTATTGTCAATAAAGGTGACAGAGTGAAATTGGGTACTTTGTTGTCAGATGGTTATGCCACAGAAAGAGGTGAATTGGCTTTAGGGCAGAATCTACTCGTATCATTTATGCCTTGGAAGGGATACAACTTTGAGGATGCAATAGTTTTGTCTGAAAGAGTAGTTAGAGAAGATATATTCACTTCTCTTCATATCTCAAGCTTCGAATTAGAAGTAAGGGATACAAAACTGGGAGAAGAAGAATTGACAAATGATATTCCTAACGTCAGTGAAGAAGCGACCAAAGATTTGGATGAGAATGGTATCATCAGAACTGGCGCATGGATTAAAGAGGGTGATATCATCATAGGAAAAATCACACCTAAAGGTGAGTCTGACCCTACACCAGAAGAGAAGTTACTAAGAGCAATCTTTGGTGATAAAGCTGGAGATGTAAAAGATGCTTCTATGAAAGCGCCTCCATCAACGAGAGGTATTATCATAAACAAGAAGTTATTTGCAAGAGCTAAGAAAGACAAGTTCCAAAAGGTGCAAGAGAAAGAACTTCTTGCCAAATTGGAAGATGCCCATGCCGTAGCTCACAATGAGTTGCGAACCAATTTGATTGATAAAATGATGTCTCTTGTTAAAGGGAAGTCTTCTGCAGGCGTAAAGAGTATCTACAATGAGGAGATAATCACAAAAAGTACCAAGTTCACTCAGAAGGTACTTAAAGACGTTGACTACTCACAAGTGGATTATTCTAATTGGACGCATGATGAGGGAATAAATAAATTGATTGCGAGACTGATTCACAATTATAGTATCAAGGTCAATGAAGAAGTAGGTAGATACAAGAGAGAGAAATTCAATATTAGTATTGGAGACGAGCTTCCAGCAGGTGTACTCAAGTTGGCTAAGGTTTACTTAGCTAAGAAGAGAAAACTGAAAGTGGGAGATAAGTTAGCAGGTCGTCATGGAAACAAGGGTATCGTATCCAAAATTGTTAGACAAGAGGATATGCCATTCCTTGCAGATGGAACGCCAGTCGATATCGTACTTAACCCATTAGGTGTACCTTCAAGGATGAACCTCGGACAGATTTTCGAAACGGTACTTGGATGGGCAGGTCAGAAGTTGGGTGTCAAATTTGCTACGCCGATATTCGATGGAGCTAGTTTGGATGCAATAGATGAATTTGTACAGAAAGCTGGACTGCCAAACTTAGGGCAGACTTACTTGTATGATGGAGAGACAGGAGATCGGTTCCATCAGGAAGCTACGGTTGGTATAATCTACATGCTTAAGTTATCTCATATGGTAGATGATAAGATGCATGCAAGATCTATTGGACCATACTCTCTAATAACTCAACAACCTCTTGGTGGTAAAGCACAATTTGGTGGTCAGAGATTTGGAGAAATGGAGGTTTGGGCATTGGAAGCATTCGGTGCAGCTAACATCCTACAAGAATTATTGACTATCAAGTCAGATGATATACAAGGAAGGGCGAAAGCATATG
>CAZIMH010000523.1:0-1630 GCA_964540155.1 uncultured Saprospiraceae bacterium | reverse complement strand
GTAGAGTATCTATATACTCTATCGGGTTAAACAATAGTTAAAAGGAATACCTCAATGATACTAATTGGTGGAAAAATGCCTTTTTAAATTATACTTTGCACCAAATTTTAAAATAATGAACAGAAACTACCTTCTTATTGCGGCGCTAGTTCTAATGACCTCCTTTGTTTCGCAAGCACAGAGAGTTGCAGTTGTGGATGTTAACTCAATTCTAGAGAATCTTACTGACTACCAAGCTGCTCAGAATGAGATTGATCAATTGACAGCAAAATGGAGACAAGAAATCGCTCAAGAATATGATAAGATCAATAGTATGTATAACAAACTTCAGGCGGAGCAAGTCTTACTTAGCAATGAGGTTAAAATAGAAAGGGAAGAAGAGATTATCTCTAAAGAGAAAGAAGTAAGAGAATTACAAAAAAGACGATTTGGACCTGAAGGAGATTTATTCAGAAGAAAAAGAGAACTGGTGAGTCCTATACAAGATCAGGTTTTCACGGCCATTGAAGAATATGCTAGAATTAAAGGCTATGATTTGATTTTCGATAAAGCGGCATCTGCAGGTCTTTTGTTTGCCAATGATGAATTTGACAAGACAGAAGAGATTATGCGAGAATTAGGCGTGAGAAGAAATTAATAAAACAAAACCAAGAAATACAAATACTTAATTGTAATGAATAATACAATGAGAATACTAATACTATTATCAGTCTGTCTGCTTACCTTTCAGTTAAGTGCCCAGAAGATTGGCTACATAGATTCACAAACATTAGTAGAATCTATTCCAGAAGTAAAAGAAGCAAATTCAAATATTGAAACATTCAGAAATCAACTGCAGAAGAAAGGGCAGGATATGATTAAAAACTTCCAAACGAAGTTAGCTTCATTAGAACAAAAGAAAGGTAGAGGTGAGTTATCACCTTTGCAGTTAGAAGAGGAGGCTAAGAAATTAGGAGAAGAAGAACAGCAAATAAGACAGTTTGATGCTGATAGCCAGCAGAAGATTTTCGAGAAGAGTGAAGCCTTACTCAAACCATTGAGAGACAAAATCCAAAATGCTATTGACGAAGTTGCTGCAGCTGAAGGATATGACTACATTTTTGACCAGAGTACTGGATTTGTTTTGTACGCAGATAAGAGTACTGACATAGGCGATTTAGTAAGAATTAAACTTGGATTATAATATTTCTAATTCCTCACGTTTTATAACGATTAACTTAATGAGAAATCTACTTCTATTAATTCCTATTTTTTTTGTTTCACTTAATTTATTTGGGCAAGACAAGGTTGGAGATTTAATCCCCTTGGCAGATGTTCCAGAGTCAATAGCACTCGTTTCCCATGCTAACAATTATGTGAATGCCGTGGTCTCCAAGGACTATCAGCAAGTCATCTCTTTGACCCATGGCGATATAATAGACATGGGAGGTGGAGAAGCGTTTATGATGCAGGATCTCAAGACTCAGAATGTTAACCTGGAAAATCAAGGCTTGAAATATGTGTCCGCGGAAGTAGGGTCTCATCCTGAATTCATAAAGGCAGAAGGAGAGATGCAGGGTGTCGTTCCTATTAAATATTTCTTAGACCTTAACTCACAGAAAGTAGAAGCAGGGTCTAACTTATTGGCTGT
>CAZIMH010000522.1:0-1650 GCA_964540155.1 uncultured Saprospiraceae bacterium | reverse complement strand
GATATATAGCTTGCAATTCTAATAATATCTATCTCATAGGAGATTATAAAATAGACATAGTGGCCTCTGATACCTTTAGAACAATTATGGAATTCGATGATATGATACTTGATTTTTATCCAACAGACACAAAGAATCTAATTCTGACTGAAGGCAAAATTTCAAGTCTGGATACGTTATTCGAAGAAGTCCTGATCGAGCATGAAATAGATCCTAATGTTAGCAATTTTAGACAAATCAATATGGTCGACAATAAGATAAATACACTAAGTTCTCAAGGGGCATCTGTATTTCTACATTCTTACGATATTGAAACCGATAGTACTCAGCAGTGGACATTGGATAGAATAGATGAGGCAGTCACTGATTTGCTATTCTTGAATGAGGAAGAAATTTTACTGGCGGGTAACACACTCAAAAGACCTATTTATGGCGATGTTAATCAATCATTTTTTAGGCAAATAAATCTAAACAAACCAAACGACTACAAAAAGACAGACATAGAAATCCACCAGTTCATATTATTTTTTGAATCAGTTGTCAATGGAGACAGTTATTACAAGTATTTTACCGAGATAGAAAATACTGGTCAGGAATCCATCACAAGAACAGATTTATATAGCACAAGTTTTACTCCTTTTAATGATGATTTTTCTCAATATGTTGAGGCCAACTACTTTAGTGGTCTTCCAATATTAACTAACGAGAGAAGGTCATTCTTCGGATCATTTAGATCACGCTACGTAACGAATTTTAACTTCATGGAAATTTCATTAACCGGAGGTAATCATAGATTTAATGATTCTGCAGAAATTTTACCAGTCGATTTTACCTCTAGCACAATAGATCTAGATAACAGCACAATAAAGTTATTTCCTAATCCTAGTAGTGGAATAATTAATATAGAAACTACTAAAAGTCTAAACGCCGCAACGGTGTACAACCAGCAAGGACAACTTGTTCACTATCAATATCAAAAAACAAACCTTAATCTAATAGACATACGACATTTGTCCTCAGGCATTTACTTTGTGCATCTACATGATGCATTAGATAACCAGATTACATACAGCTACAAGTTTGTAAAGCAGTAAGAAAAAAGCAATACTCAATAATCATTTATATTTATAATCTATTTTCATTTGACATTACTAGATAGAACACTATGAAAGAGCCATTAATAAAGTCCCTTCTCATCTTAGGCATGATGATATTTGTTTACTCTTGTGGAGAGAATATTGATGATGAACTAGAAGTTGAATCACTGCCAGAACTATTTACTATCCATGCAAGTGAAGTACAAGGATTTTCAGGAGACCGGTATATAATGGCGACGTCTCCACTCACAGGTGAGACATTTTTTTCGGATGTGATGACTAGTTTCGAAGACAACATCACTTTTGATGCAGACGGCTTAGAAACTGTCGATGTAACATATGCAGCTGAACATAATACAGGCTTTAATATCATAACCTATAGAGATGTAAAGTCGGAGTTCAATCTATCAAGATTTATATATCCATGTTACGAAGACCAAATTCGTTTTGATAATTTATCTAACAAATTTGTTGATATCATACTTTCAGGCACCAAAGAAATAGTAGAAATAATCAACCCAGCATTTGATAATTCTACACTACAGAATACTAG
>CAZIMH010000521.1:0-1657 GCA_964540155.1 uncultured Saprospiraceae bacterium | reverse complement strand
TTAAATGCATGCAAACCCTCCCCTAGCTTGTCCAGATTATCCGTAGCTACTATACCTTTCCAAAGAACGTTGTCAGCCAGTATCACCCCACCAGAGGGCATAAGCGGTAAGACATACTCATAGTATTTTATATACTGTCGCTTAGCTGCATCTATAAATACCAAGTCCCACGGATGATTAATCTCTGCTATGGCTTCCATGGCATCACCTGTCAGCATAGTTATCTGATCTGTAGCGCCAAAGTCACGAAAGTGCTTAGCAGATATATCAGCATGAGTGGCGTCTTTCTCCAAGGTATATACCTGACCATCTGCTTGCAGACCCTCTAGTAGGCACATGGAACCATAGCCAGTAAAAGTGCCAAATTCTAAGACGTACTTAGGCTTGAGAATCATAGACATCATCCTGAGATACTGCCCCAGATATTCTCCCGATAGCATAACAGTCTTACCAGTTACTTCAGTTGATTTTGATATAGCACTCATCCCGAGTGGCGGTTTGGAAGAATGAGCAATACAGTAGTTTTGGATGGCAGGGTCAGTAATAATTGGAATAGATGTCATGATATACAGCTAAGCGTTAGGTTGATGTGGTAAAAATCTTTTTTTGAGATATGGATGCGCAAAGACAATGAGCATTACGAGTAGGATACCGATGTAGAAACTTGGTCTCATTTGGGTGTGTTCATTGAGAATCAGTACAGCAAGTAAAATCCCATATACCGGCTCCAGATTGATCACAAGATTAGCATCGAAGGCGCTTACGTATCTGAGTGCTTTCAGGCTAATGACATAAGCCAGTGTGGTACACCCTAGTGAGAGGACTAGTAGATAAATCCAGTCCTGACTCGTCGGCATCATATTCCCGGTAGGCACTATAAGTAGTAGTATAGATATAAAGAAAAGCGCACTGCTCATTTCCAGAAAACTGATCTGATAAGCATCCGCTTCACCTACCATCTTCTTATTCAGTGTGGCAAACAAGGAGGCCAGAAATGCTGATATCAGCCCAATCCCTAGACCTTGCATCATCGTGATATCCAAATCACTGGCAATCATCATCATTGGTGGGATAATAAGCAATCCTAATATGAGCTCTAATCGATAGAATGGCCGCTTCATTATGACTGGTTCTATGAATGCCGTGAATAGAGAAGTGGTTGCCATGGCTGCTAGTGTGATAGAAGCATTGGCATACTTGATGGCGCCATAGAAGGTTATCCAATGGAGGGCGACCAGGAACCCAATACCTATATAGCCCATAACAACCTTCCTGTCCATTGTCAGAATACGTCTGCCCCAGCCTACAAAGAAGAGCAAACTAAGACTGGTGATCAGTACTCTCCACCATACGAGATTGACCGCTGATAGGCTGATTAAGTCCCCCAGTATAGCCGTCAATCCATAAAGGACTACAGCTATATGTAACTGCAGATAAGCTATTTTCTGAGAGGAATTCATGTATTTCTATGAGAAGTTAAAAGTAAGATAGTAGACTAAGAATCCCCTAGATTAGCAAATGAATGGCATAATCGACATTTTAAAGGCTATAATTCAGTCATGATACCATTCTACTAAGCACATTTATACTACATTTGAAATTCTAACACCCTGATATGGTCTTAAAAGTAGGCGACAAAGCGCCAAGTTTTATGCTT
>CAZIMH010000520.1:0-1670 GCA_964540155.1 uncultured Saprospiraceae bacterium | reverse complement strand
TGTACTTTGACGGCGCACAAAATAAACTGGTCGAAAAAACGCTGACCAGATTAGCGAAATCTGATAAGCCATTCTATATGGGCCTTGGATATTTTAGACCTCACCTACCCTTTACCGTCCCTAAGAAATACTGGGACATGTATGACCCAGATAACATGCCTTTGGCTGCCAATCCAAACATTCCTGAAGGTGCCCCATTGCACACAATGAATTCTATGTATGAACTGAGACACTATGACGGATTTGGGCATATCTCCCACCCTACTGGTGCTTATCAGATGAGTGAGGATACTGTGAGAACCTTACGACATGGATACTATGCAAGTGTAAGTTATGTAGATAAATTAATAGGTGACCTAGTCACTCATATGAAAGCACTGAATATCTATGATAATACTATCATCGTCATCTGGGGTGATCATGGATGGAAACTAGGAGATCATAATAGTTGGGGTAAAATGACTAATTACAATATAGACCTCAAAGTGCCGTTAATTATACGATACCCTGAGCAGAGCAAGAGAGGCATCAAGACGAGTGGCATCACAGAGTTAGTGGACCTATTTCCTACTCTTTGTGATTTAGCAGAAATTGACATACCTGATTATATGCAAGGACAAAGTATGGTTCCTCTAATGAATCAACCTGAACAAAAATGGAAGAGTGCAGCATTCAGTCAGTTCCATAGAAGACCAAAAGTTTCTGCAGACGGACAACGGTATATGGGATATTCTATGAATACTGAAAAATACCACTACATAGAGTGGTATAGATGGGATCACAAAGCTGGCATAAGAGGAGAATATAAAGGCGCAGAATTATATGACAGACTGAACGATTCATATGAGTATAAAAACATCGCGAATAATGATGAATTAAATTCAATACAATCTGAGCTCTCTGAACAACTGGCCATGGGCTGGCATGAAGCTAAATCTAACTTAAACTAATAACACTGCGTGAAAAGAACAGCGCTCCTAATTTTCTTACTGATTGTAGCAATCTCTACATCCTTATCTGGGCAAGCGTCTACCATATCTAGAGGATTATTGGGGTACCATTATTCAGAAGATAGGATACGAATATCTAGAAAAGAGATGCATATACTCATGCAAGACTCGCCAGAAGCCAATTACTATTGGACCAAGGCTAATAGACAAAGGAATGTAGCTGCAACTTTATATGGAGTTAGTATCGCCACACTACTATTATCGGTTACAGTAGATGGTTTTGATGACCCCTATCAAACAATAATTGGAGCAAGTATACTTATATTACCTGCAATAAGTTTTCTCCACTTTCTTTCTTCAACTACCAATAGAAGAATTGCTTTACATAAATACAATAGCAGTATTCAGACCAGCAGTATACATCTTGGAGTGACAGGTAATGGGATTGGGCTTGTCTTTACTTTCTAATTTGGGCAGGCTTATTATATTGTAAAATGTAAAAGGATACTTACCGCATAAGGTCGTCTTTAAGGGGACTTCATTTTTGTAGATTTCTTCGCCGGACTTTTGTGCCGCTCCTATGGAGCTCTATCATTGTTCAGACCGCTACTTGTTACTAAGATGTCGTCCCCAACGGGACTTTTCTTTTGTCCTTTTCTATTTTGGCGCTTGTTTAGCTATTTATTTAAAGCTGAGAAAGTTTAATAATCGGTATACAAA
>CAZIMH010000519.1:0-1673 GCA_964540155.1 uncultured Saprospiraceae bacterium | reverse complement strand
AATAAAGTGGTCTTTTTTAATCGACCTATGGATCCCAAAAAGATACAAACAGGACATGCCTATGGAGAGGCTGTAGACCAAAGGGTACATGGTGCCGCCAGAGCTGGCAAGTACGGTGCCAGTGCTGTATTGGTACGGTCCGTTACCTTGCAGCAAGATAATCTTCCGCATACTGGGACTCAAAGTTATGCTGAAGGTGTACCACAGATTCCGTCTTTGGCCATAAGCACCAATGACGCCAACACCCTAAGCCAACTGATGAAAGAACAAACGGTGGATGCCTACATTAAAAATGATCCTCAGATGTTGGATTCCGTCCAGTCTTATAATGTCATCGCTGAGATTAAAGGCAGTACCTATCCAGACGAGATTATTCTGGTAGGCGGCCATCTGGATTCTTGGGATGTGGGCGGGGGTGCCCATGATGATGGATCAGGTTGCGTACATGCGATGCAGGTGTTCGAAACTTTGCAAGCGCTAGATTACAAGCCTTTGCGGACCCTACGCTGTGTCCTATTTATGAATGAAGAAAACGGCCTCGGAGGTGGTAAAGCCTACGCCAATGCGTCGAATAATAAAGGAGAATATCATCTGGCGGCTATAGAATCGGATGCCGGTGGATTTTCACCTAGAGGATTTGGCTGCTCGGCTCATCCTAGTGTATTCAAGCCCTATCTGGCTCAGCTACAGCAGTTAGAAGAATTCTTGGAACCATACGATCTCTATATCAAAGCTGGTGGCGGCGGTGCTGATATCAATCCACTCAAATCCCAGAAAGGAATCTTGATTGGCTTACGACCAGATAGCTCCAGATATTTTGATTTTCACCATACCTCTGCTGACGTCTTTGAGAATGTAAGCGTGCGGGAGCTGCGTTTGGGTGCTGCAGCAATGACTAGCTTGGTATACTTAATAGACCAAATAGGTTTGAAATAAATGACAGGCAGTAATAATGACGTTTCGTTTGAAGACAAAGTCTTTGAGATATATATCCCCAAGGAGGAACTCGCTAATACCGTGTCATCTTTAGCGGCAAAGCTCAATGAAGATTATGGTGCTTTTGACCTAGAAATCATCTTAATCAGTATCCTAGATGGGTCTTTTATCTTCATGGCTGATCTTGTCCGCCAACTCACCTTTCCACACAAGATTCATTTTGTCAAGCTCAAGTCTTATCAAGGCATGGAGAGCACTGGCCAAATCCAATACATTCTGGATATGGAGAGTACTGAAGTTACGGGAAAGCATGTCATTATTATAGAGGACATCGTAGATACTGGACTCACCATTGCCTCCTTTGTAGAAAAATTGGAAAAGGCGGATCCCCTCTCTGTCAAGACTTGTGCGCTGCTAAGTAAGCCTGATGTGCATAATGATATTATAGACATTCACTACCTAGGCAAAGAGATTCCACCCTTGTTTGTTATAGGCTACGGACTAGACATCAATGGTTATGGCAGAAACTTGCCTGGAATATATAAGCTTAAAATTTAATGGATTAAATAACCATGTAGCTATTTCTAATTAAAGGGAATTGGCTTAATTTTGTCGTCGATTTTGACCCATGGTGTAATTGGCAACACATCGGTTTTTGGTACCGACATTCAAGGTTCGAGTCCTTGTGGGTCAACAAAGAAGCTCTCCTCTGGAGGGCTTTTTTTGTACCCATAAGG
>CAZIMH010000518.1:0-1680 GCA_964540155.1 uncultured Saprospiraceae bacterium | reverse complement strand
AATGCTTCTTTCTTAATAAAGAAATCCTACTAGAAAAGTATCGCATTTTTTATCCCATCACACCTGGAAGGAAAAACCATACAGACCTCCCTTTGTATGCCTATGAGGAGAAGTTAGGAGACTTGCCATTGAGAAAGGGTATACAGTCTGAGGACGAGATAAAGGCGTTCAAGAAAAAATTTGAAGCTGATTTTCTGAGAGAGATCAGACCATACGTAGAGACTGGTTATAATATTCTTCTTAGCAGCGAACACCTTTCATCTCGAGGGGGTAGGACTGTAGAACCGAAGCAACATCTGGTCAATTTGTTTATACAACAGGGGATGAAGGTTAAAGTAATAATCTATCTGAGACCACAAGAAGAATTCCTTTTATCTACGTACAGTACCAGGATAAAAAGTGGAGGTACTGACGAATTTAATCCTTTGGCATATAAGAAGAACCGATACGACTACCTAGGTATCCTAGATAATTGGGCAAAAGTAGTGGGTGAGGAAAGTATCAACGTAGGCATATTTCAGAAGACAAGATTAAAACATAGCCTATATCACGATTTCTTCTCTAGGCTTGGAATTAGCATAAAGGAAGACTTGAAAATTCCTGAAAAACAGCAGAATAAAAGTTTGGGAGTCACACAGTTAGAATTCTTGAAGGCTTTCAATGCTTTAGTACCGGAATACAAGGAGGGAAAAAGGAATCCTCTACGTGGCAATATAATTGATGATATAGAATTATTAACTGAGGACGCCACATTTTCGCTAAGTCAGGAATTAGTAAAAGAAATAAGAGCTTACTTTAAAAAACCTAATGCGGAAATATCAGAAAGATTTCTGCAAGGAGAAAATAAGCTGTTCGATTACAGGGATTTTAAACCCTCAAGCACCGAGAAGGAGCACTTGTCACAGGTTGATATATTTTCCCATTTGTGGGTTCAACAGCAAAAACGCATAAATAGCAATAATTCTAAGTCTATTGAGTGAGAGATTTGATTTGGTTATATAAGGTGAAGTCTGCAGATGCACATATTTCTTGCTTTTGGAGACTGCTCAGCTGGACTTGTCTCTTTGATTCCAATTCTTTTGCTTTTTTACTAAGGATTTCAAATCTATTCTCTAGGCTACTATCAGGCGTGAGTCCAAGGAAGTTATAAATCTTTGTAAAGTCATAGTTATTGAAGAACAGCTCTTCGTAAGCAATCAGCATGATACTATCAGGTGTTTTTTTGATTTGAGTGTGGGTGTTTTTGAGAGAAAGATTCCATTCTTTGATGGCTACCTTATAATCTCTATTCCAATTGTCCTCTGGATTATTGAATCGGTTATTGAAGGACTGCGATACATCAAATATATTTCTGTAGATGAAGATGATTTTGGCTTTCGGAAATCTGTCAAATATCTGGTTGTAGTACTTAAACAGTCTTGGAATTTTATCTCCTACATATTTAGCGCTGTCAAATCTGTCCTTAATATTAGTATAATAGGTGCCTGAGCCTCCTTTTTCAAGACTCTTGAAATGAGTATCCCCTGGTTGTAAATCATAGAATCGATCTCTTTGGTATAACTCTGGAGTAAGTTCAAAAGGGGAAGAACACTTATTGATATATCTTTCTAGACCTATCACTATATACTTATTAGCAGATAATAACCTCCACAGAGCTGAGGTGCCAGACCTGGCACACCC
>CAZIMH010000517.1:0-1682 GCA_964540155.1 uncultured Saprospiraceae bacterium | reverse complement strand
TCATTTCGAGCGACGTCAGGAGTCGAGAAATCTTGTTCTAATGAAAATGTACGCTACACTATTTTTTACTCTTAAGCTCCCTCATTCGATCGTCTGGGTTTGCAACCCAGATGTAATATGCTCATCTATTATTTCTTCTGCTATCTAGTATGACTTTATACGACCACTCTTCATGGCCACCCTTCCGATGCTGACGAATTGGTTTTGTTATACTTGGACGAGGACCACTCACTCAACCACCACCTTCTTTACCACCTGCCCCTTCTCTGTATGTATACTAAAAAAATACAAGCCTGACACATAGCCTTGTAGGTCATATATTAACTCTCGCACCTCATCATATTGCATTGATTGTGTCTGGCCTTGCCCATCCAGAACATCTATACGTTGTATGCCTAACTCTGGTGAGGAGATGGTGAGTCGGGAGGTAGTAGGATTGGGGAAAATAGTGATAGCCTCTAACTGCTCATCGGTTAAGTCATCCGTTGAGATAGTCTCCGTGTTAATTATCTTGAAAATTTTTCCATTATCACCTGCTACGTAACCGACTTCTGGGTTGGGAAAATCGATACTATTAAATTCTATACTATTAGATGGTGCGCCTTGTATGACTGGCGTTATTTCTTCCCAATCTTCTCCGCCACTGGTAGTTTTTTGTATTCTACTGCCGACAACATATCCAGTATTATTATCTGTAAAGAAAATTCCTTTATTCTCAATTTTAAATTCTGGATCTCTAGCAATCCAATTTTCACCGCAGTCAAGGGTTTTGCTAAGTCCATCTTTTTCCAAAAGGTATGCAGTCTCATCATCGGAAAAGAAAATCGATATTTTTTTGTTTCTATCAGAAGGATATTCAGACATATATGCAGATAATAATTCCCATGAATCACCACCATCTTCTGTTTTAGCAATAAAACTAGACCCCCCATATGGACTAAGCCTATCACCCACGACAATTCCAGTACTATCGCTAGTGAAGTCAATAGAGATCGAGACATTATCTGTACTAAAAGAAGCATCTGGTTTTAAATCCCATGTCAATCCGCCATCAATGGTCTTCAGTATGCGACCTTTAGAATCAGTACAATATCCTATTAGCGCAGAAGTGAATGTAATAGAAGTAAGCTTAGTAAGACTAAAAGGGTCACCTAAAGGAATTCGAATCCAAGACAATCCGTTGTCTTCGGTTCTTAAAAGTAAAGCTGAGTTTCTATCTGATCCAACCGCAAAGGCATTGTCTTTATCTAGCGTGTATACGTCTAGAAAATCAAATTTAAGATCACTTTCAAAACTCAATTCCCAATTAGCTCCACCATCTGATGTCCTATATATTAGATTTTCACCTGTGACATATCCATTATCATTGTCAAGAAAATCTATTGAACTTAAGCTAGTGCTAGTATTGATACTGATATCTTCCCATTGGCCATAAAGAATATGTAGGGAACTGAACGTAAGAACAATGGAAAGTACTACTGATTTCATGTTGTAATTTTAATGATTGTACATAAATTTAATAATAATATATATCTGATTCCACATTTGATAGATTACACTAGCCCTCTGTTAAATGCTCTCCTCTATTAGGAATTAGGATTTTTGAATTGTGAATTGAATATGATGAATTTTGAATGATGATTTTTGATTTTCAATAAGACACCTTTTGCCATTTCGAGCGA
>CAZIMH010000516.1:0-1686 GCA_964540155.1 uncultured Saprospiraceae bacterium | reverse complement strand
GCTCACACAGATAAAGTGAAGTAATACTATTATAGAAAATACTCTCATTTGATGATTTTTGTTTGATTATCCTACTCCGACAATACTGCATACCCATTTGGCAAGAATCTATCGTCTGAAGTAGTACCCAAACTATTTTGAGCATGAAGACTTCTACAATATTTTTTGGGGTTGCTCATTTTTTTTGATTTCGGTTTTCATATATGTTTTTACCTTGCTTATTTCAATTTCTCTTAGGCATCGGAGGAGGAGGAGGAGGAGGAGCAGGAGAAACTTTTAAATTTTTAGACGTCAACTTTTCTATCTCCTTCTCATCAACTTCCTTATCAATTATAAGTATGCTGTTGTTGTCAATTCTAAAAGTGTAATTTGCAAATCTATTGCTGAGTTCATTTGGAACAACAGGTCCACTTTCAGGCAGATAGTAATAAAACGACAAAGTGTAATCAGAATTATTTAGATGATCTAAGTATCCAAAAATTGGCAATTCAGTATCAGTTAATCTCAGAATACTATTATCACCTTTGATGTATTCAACAAGCTTCGAAGTGAATAATTTGTGCTGAGCAACTAATTCAGTGTTTCCAGAGTTTCCTGCGTCAAAAATAAAGTGATAGTTTTCAGCGAATCTTGGGCAATTAAAAAATGAATTCGAAAACAACTTCAGAAGCATATGATTCTTAAGTACTTGAGTATACTCAAGATTATTATTCTGAATATTTCTCGCAATTATTCCATTATTCGCTAAATTGTAAATAGTCTTTCTATCAAGATTTTCTTTCTTAGATAAGAGATTACAGTACTTACTTACATCTGTATCAGTATCCAATACGTTGCTTGGAATAAAAACTTGATCGTTTTGCGAAAAGAGTGAATGACAAATGAAGAGAAAGATTGATGTGCTAATTATTATGTATTTCATATAATCCAGTATTTATTTCCAGTTTAATTTTCTTTGAGTTTGGGTATGCAACCAAGCTGCATCCTTAATGATTTCATCTAATTTATGACTTTTAAGAATTTCTTTGATTCTTTTCTCTTGATAAGTTTTTGTATTGAATAGGTTGATCTTTATTTTGCCATTTTCATTTACCAATAACACCTGAGGAAAAGTCCTACCTTCTGCTAAAATTTTATTTTCCGTGCTCAAGTCCTCACTGTAATAATATCTACTCCCACTTTTAAGCGGGAATCCTTTTCCAGACGATTCTATCCAATTAGTGATTATTGATTTATTATCTAATGTAGTTAGCTGTTTTGAGTACGCATTCTTTAAGGATAAAATTCTTAGCATCTTCATCATAGGAAGACTGCGAAGTTCAATGCTATCTATCGATTTTGCAAGTTCAATTTCTTCAGAGAATTCACTGATAAAATTTTGCGACAACATTGAGAAAAGTTCAGATGGATTTCCTTTCGGTGGAGGCTTAGAAACTAAATTTAGAGTTGTAATAGTTTTTTCCGCTACTGAACCAGATGGCCTTTCTTCAGTACAGCTTAGAAGAGGCTTAGCAATAAACAAAGAAATGCTGGTTTAAGTGCTTTCATTTTTTTATATTCTGAAAGATAACGGATCGTCTGTATCTGGCGTGGGCGATTAGCCCATGACATGATCACAGCTTGTTACAGCTCGTTTTTCACTTTTTACATCTTTTAATTTGATGTAAGAATCGATTAGTTTTAAAG
>CAZIMH010000515.1:0-1687 GCA_964540155.1 uncultured Saprospiraceae bacterium | reverse complement strand
ATCATGATATCTCGTGTAAGATAGATGGCTTTGGTGCTATGGGGCTGAAGTCAGAGTTTGTGAAGAAGGCATGATATAGTGAACGGAGTTCAGACAGTCCTTTCCTGTCTTCTATTCTGCTTACGATTTTCTAACTAGACAGTTGTCATTTTATTATTCATATACGCCTCATAGTCAACCATACTTTGGCTTACAATTTCCCAGCCCTTTTCTTTATTCTGGAATTTATCCACCTCCACTTCTTTATTCTCTAACTTTTTATAATCCTCAAAAAAGGCTTTGAGCTCTAGCAGTGAATGAGCGGGAAGCTCTTCTATATTTTCTATGTGACTGACGCTAGGGTCATCAGGGGATACGGCTATAATTTTATCATCTACCTCACCGCCATCTATCATATGCATAACACCTATCACCTTCGCTCTCATCAGACTCATAGGTAAGACTTTGACCTGAGTCAGCACAAGAATATCTAGAGGATCCTTATCATCACAATACGTCTGAGGAATAAATCCATAGTTATAAGGATAGGCTAAAGACGAATAGAGCACTCTATCCAGCTTCAGAAAACCCGACTCCTTGTCCAGCTCGTACTTCGACTTACTACCTTTGGGAATTTCTATCATTGCCGTAACAATCTTAGGAGCATCCTCTCCGATATTAACTATATGCCATGGATTATTACTTCTCATATATAAATTCTTTGTTGGTTCAAAATTAGAACATTTAGATGTAGGATATTGGAGTTAAGTTTCATCCTTATCCAATGCGTTGGACCGAGTATAGACGCCTGCAGGGAGCTGAGCTTATCCTTTCATTTAAACCCAGATAAGTTTGCTATCTGATAAGACCTGTTCTCCATACCACCTGTACGCTGTCAAATAGCCGCCCTTAGCCACAGAATAATCCAGACAAAATACATTGGACTTAAGTATAGCAGGCTTCCCTTTCAACCAATAGTGTCCTAAGAACACTGGCTTCTCCCCTGCCCCATAATTATCCATCTCTAAATGCTTTCTAAAACGATAAAGCGATTTTTCCTTTTTGAGTTCATCAAGCAACTCAGAAGTGTCCCTGACATTATTAACTTTCAATACCATAGGAAGGACTTCTTTCTTAAACTGCAAGAACTGCTCACTTTCGTCTTTACCCACAATTTTTTCCAACTCAGGATCTATAGTGTGACAAAAAATCTCGCATTTATCTCCTTTGTCAGTTAGTTTAATCATTACATCAGGATATTCCATAGGTCAATCTTACTAGTATTATTAAGTGTAATAAACATTATGACACCGAAGTATCATCTACATTCTCTTTGTCAAAAACATTTTCAACTGTCATATTTGTAGAAATAGAAACGGAGTATTTTCCTTCTTGCCTGATTCATCCTACTAAAAGCTGCCGCGGTTCCCGCCTTGACATCTCTGTAAGCCAACATCCTATCGACCCTATGCCCAAAGGAAGCCTAGCTTTCTTAAATAGATTTTAGAAACCGCACAAACTCATCTATTAGTAGATTAAAATCTCTTTCAATATCTAAGTCATCAGTATTAGGTATAAAGGTTAGATCTTTTTCAAAAGTGAATTCAGGATTCCAGTTAAATTGCTCCAATTCATCCTTGTAAGATTCACTCTTGTCGTAGAAAAGTATGGAGTAAATAGGATAATCTGATGACATCCAATTAATGCC
>CAZIMH010000514.1:0-1696 GCA_964540155.1 uncultured Saprospiraceae bacterium | reverse complement strand
GGTAACCGATAAAATGAAAACAATAAGCACCACAATTTTTGTCCTTTTATCTATTTCTGGAAATGCACAGGATAGGAGATATGAAGAGTATGTGCCCCTATTCAAAAGTGAAATTCTAAGTGAAGAAAATCTAAAAAACCAAAGGCACTCTAGGATACTAAGAGACCTTACTTATGTGGGGGCATATCAAGAACTTTATGAAAGAAATAAGTACCAAGATTCTACAATAGTGGAGGCTATGGAAGAAATAACCAAAACCTATAGTCCCACCAATGCCAAAGAGCTCATATTAAAAATGGCATCTGCAGAACAGCTCGTCATTATTAATGAATCTCATCACAGACCAGAGCATAGAAAGTTCACCGCGGATTTACTGAGCGACTTATACAAGCAAGGATTTAGATATTTGGCGCTAGAAGCTATCATGAGCAACAGTCGTTCTGAATTCACTAAGTACCCAGAGAATAAATATTACTTAGGGGATACGACAATCACTGAACGTGGGTATCCACTAATGAAACCATGTTCCGGTACATATGTCAAAGAACCTGCTTTTGGAAACATGATTCGAGAGGCCCTAAGTCTAGGATACCAAATTGTAGGATATGAAAAACTAGGTAAAGAGCGGGAATTATATCAGGCCAAAAATCTAGCTAGAATATTTGAGAATGATCCATCTGCTAAGATGGTGATTCATTGTGGTTATGGACACTTGATAGAATCACCGGCAAAACGAAAAAACAAAACAGATACATTAATGGCTGCTCATCTAAAAGCCATAACTAATATAAATCCACTCACCATAGACCAAACAAATTATTATTACCTAACTGATATCAATGAAATTGTATTTAATGAAACAAGCGCCACATCTCCTCAGTGCTTAACGTTAAATGATACCATATTTAAATCTCATCTGGCTGAGCAACAAAATTACTGGGATATGACTGTATTTCATCCACCGATAGAATACACGGAAGGTAGACCCCACTGGCTTACTTTAGATTCCAAGAATAAAAAATTCGTACTAGATGCTTCCAAAATCGTCATCGACTACCCTATAAGAATAAAATTGCATGAAGCTGAGGACAGGCTGGATGCAGTGCCTATAGATATTCTAGAATCATATGATTACCAAGATGACTACACGCTTTACGGGAAAATAGATAACGCCAAATTCGTTATTCAAAACATCAATGGTGATAGGCAAATAATAAGTATAAAATAAATTGGGATTAAATCAGAGCATCTAAATAATTATTAGACTTTTCTGATAGATTTTATTTTTTTCATCTAGCCTGCAAAGGATGATATTGTACGCAGCGAAGACTTTAGGTCATGAGATGCTACATAAGCAAACCTGCTCTAACTCTTTAAAACTGACAAAGGGCTGACACTCTTCAGAGCCAGCCCTTTGTATGCCGATAATTAGAGTTTAATTCTTTTCCATTATATAAGTGCCCCCACCTTGATGCATGGTCATGCTTTTATTCTCCGGTGAGAAAGTCATCTTGATGCCAGCTGGCTTAAATACAAAGGTCTCCTTTGAAACAGCTTTTAGCGCAAATGACGATTGTCCATCTCCCTGCGCCATCAGCGCATCACCTTGGACAAAGACCTTTATATCTATAGGCAAGAGGTCTGTACTATATGTCCCCTCATACTGTGTGAAAAATGCAGGATCTCTGTCGAACGT
>CAZIMH010000513.1:0-1716 GCA_964540155.1 uncultured Saprospiraceae bacterium | reverse complement strand
GTGGAGCCGCAGAGATTCGAACTCTGGTCCAGACAAAGCATCTATATGCTTTCTACATGTTTAGCTTGTTCTTGAATTTTCGATGTCAAGCAGGTGTACAAGCAACCAACTATCAACTTAGCTTTTTAATTTTCAGAAGGTGCCCAAAGCATGCGCCTTCCTAGTCCGAGTGGCAGCGCGAAGCATACCGGTCATTATACACTGAAAAGTAGGTCTATCAGACTTCCTCCCACACAGTGCAAAAAGCTATGCTAATTCTAAATTAGGCAGCTAATGCGAATCTGTTGTCGCCAATTATTGTTGTGATCTCTATTTGTTGCGGAGTAATAGATCAATGCTCCGACATGCTTACTTATAAATATTCTTTCCTGTCAATACCATTCGGCCCCTAAAAGTAATATGCACTAAGAAAGTGCGCCTCCTATAATACGCTTCCCTATTATTAAGAGGTCGCAAAAATACCAAATGATGCAAACAAATGTTTGGCTAGGAATTTTTTAGGAAAAAGGGTCTTGACTAAAAACTAGTCACTAGGACTATCCAGGAAGATATGCCTCGAATTAAGGATACTCAGTGGATCTAGTGTTCGCTTAAGTAGTTGCATGGTTTGGATTTCACTCTCAGTCCTACATAACTTTAAATATGCTCTTTTATGTAAGCCTATCCCATGCTCTGCTGAGACTGACCCTCCTATATCTTTCAGAGGTGTATATATAATATCATTTACGGCTAAAGTGAGTTCAGGCGCATCAGTGTCTTTGCCTATTATCAGATGTATATTACCATCAGCGACATGCCCAAAAGTGATTATCTGCTCTACACCTTTCAGATTCTTGAGTCTTTCCAACATCGTATCTATCACCTCCCCTATCTCAGAAATGGGTAAGCTAATATCGAAATGCTGATCCACTTTCATTTGTGACACAGCCGCTCTGACATCTTCTCTGATTGTCCAAAACCAATTCATATCACTATCAGTATGTGCCATCACAGCATCTTCAATAAGATTTTGATGCAATGCCGATTCTAGCAATTCAGTCATCTTATCCCTATCAGAATCATTATCACTTCCTAAACTCTCCACCAAGACATAGTATGGATGTCCATGAGGCAACGGCGGTTTTATTAAGGACGGTAAAGAGGTAGCCATCTGGTAGTAATTATTCCACATCAATTCAAATCCACTAAGCAACCCTGCTAGGCCAGCATCCATGTGTTTCATAAAAGCAACAACTGAGTCATAATCTCTGACGGCTGCCATACAACTCTGTCTGCTGGTTGGTTTTTCATAGAGTTTGAAGACGGCTTTGGTTACGATTCCTAAAGTACCTTCGGATCCTACAAAAAGCTGATTGAGATTATAACCAGAGTTATCCTTTACTATTTTTTTTAATCCAGATATAATCGTTCCATCAGCTAGCACACCCTCCAATCCCAGGACCAGTTGCCGAGTCATACCAAATTTCAATACACGCAATCCTCCTGCATTGGAAGAAATAATACCGCCTACCTGTGCCGTTCCTTTTGCACCAAAGTTGAGTGGAAAAAATAGTTGATGTTCATCAGCCTTCTCATGTATAGCTTGGAGTATAACGCCAGCCTCTGCGGTGATCGTTCTACTCATGGGATCTACCTCTTCAATTTTGTTCATTTTCTCTAAAGAGATAACTAATTCATCTCCTATTGTCTCGGTACCACCTACAAGGTTAGTTAGGC
>CAZIMH010000512.1:0-1717 GCA_964540155.1 uncultured Saprospiraceae bacterium | reverse complement strand
TCTTCTGCTGCGATATGAGATATGACCAACTCAGACTCACATTATGAAAATAGCTGGACCGCTCTCTCATAAATGACTGGGTATTGGGATTATCAAACGGCCGCCCACTGGCCATAGAATAAGTAAAGCTCACAGAAGACTTAAGCCGTTCTATCCATCTCTTAGTCACTACGGATAAGTTATGCGTCGTAGAGAAGCTAGGCGTAGCAAAGGATGGAAAATCTAAATATTGCCGCTCATTACTTAGCCAGCTATAACTGACCCAAAAGTCCATGTACTTAATCAGCTGATTTCCTCTCAGGAAAACATCAAATCCATATGCGGCCCCGCTACCCTCATTGCCCAGATTTTCAGAAAAAAACTGGTCGCCATCATAGGTCAGCAAATCAGAGTATTGCTTGTAATATGCCTCTAGTCTGACAATATGCTTTTCATTTTTGAGATTATAATTAAGCAGATAATGGCGGGACTTTTCATTGATGATGCGTTGTGGACTAAATAGAAAATCATCATCTATCTCCTGATGGTACTGCCCGAAGGCGGCACTGAGTTGTGAATTTTTACCCAGCTTATACGCCAAGGTAATTCTTGGATCCAGCTCATAGGTGCCTAATAGACTATGGTGTTCGTAGCGCAGCCCCACCTTCAATGCAAAATCTTTGGAAAAGAAATAATCCCCTGAACCAAACAGTGCAGGCAAGCTTCGCTGTACTCGCTGGTCAAAGATAGGTGCCCCACTCAAAGTCGCTAGCTCCGTGGTATCCACCTGACTAACGATTTCCGCTCCATAATTCAATATGAAAAAATCACTAAACACCGTCTTGGCTTGCGCTTTAAAATGGTATCCCCATAATCTGGTATTGATATCCAGACTGTCTACCAGGAACAGGTCATTATTATACCCATAACTGGCACCCAGCATCACAGAAGTCTTATCAGTCAGGATGCTATTGTAAGAGGTATTGATATAAATATTTCTGTTGTCTATATCTATCGTCTCATCAGTAGGACTATTGAGATTATTACGAGAAAAGGCTACGACGCCTCTGTCTCCTGCTACATAAGTCTTGAACAAGCCCTTTCCTATTTTATATCGAAATACCGCTTCACCAGAAAATGCTCTGAATGGTCTATCTAAACCCAAGGCTGTCGGCACCACCAAATAATAAGGTGTCAAATCTATATATGAAGTACTCAGACTCAGAGAGGCTTTATCTCCTTTCTGAGTATGACTTAGACCAAGACCGACTGACATCAGAGAGAGATTCGTTTCCGTCTGTGTGGGCTCATCATTGGTATTCATATCCAGCACACCAGACAGTGCCTGCCCGAACTCTGCATCATAGCCTCCCGTACTAAAGCTCACACCCTTAAACAAAAATGGTGAGTATCGGCCCCGTGCTGGGGTGCCTCTTACATTACGTGTATAAGGAGAGAATACTCTCAGCCCATCTATATATATTTTTGTCTCGCTGGCATCCCCCCCTCTCACAAATAAGCGGCCATCATCAGAATTGGATTGCGTACCCGGTAAGGTCTGAATCGCCGCTATAACATCTCCCATGGAGCCCGCTGTCGTCACCATATCTATCGGATTCAGCACAGCCAACTTACTATTATCACCTGCCTTAAAGGTACTGGCACTGATCTCCACTGCATCTAGTGTCGCCGCTGACTCTCGCAGCTTGATCTGCATATTCTGAAAGCTAGAGACTTC
>CAZIMH010000511.1:0-1752 GCA_964540155.1 uncultured Saprospiraceae bacterium | reverse complement strand
ATGATAGTCCCAGAAGGGCTCATAGTATCGCAGCACAAGGAGGTATCAATGCCGCCAAGAACTATCAGAATGATGGTGACAGTATCTACAGATTATTCTATGATACTATCAAAGGTGGTGATTACAGATCACGAGAATCCAATGTGCACAGACTGGCTGAATGTAGTACAGAAATTATAGATCAGGCTGTTGCACAAGGTGTCCCATTTGCAAGAGAGTATGGAGGTCTATTAGCTAACCGTTCTTTTGGTGGCGTGCAGGTGTCCAGAACCTTTTATGCCAGAGGACAGACCGGACAGCAATTACTATTAGGTGCCTACTCTGCCCTATCTCGACAGATCGCCAAGGGTCAGGTAAAGATGTACAACAGACACGAGATGTTAGATCTCGTCAAGATAGATGGTAAAGCGAGAGGTATAATCACCAGAAACTTGCTGACAGGAAAACTAGACAGACATGCTGCTCATTGTGTGGTTTTAGCCACAGGAGGCTATGGAAATGTCTTCTATCTATCTACTAATGCTATGGGTAGTAATGTAAGTGCAGCATGGCGATCAGTAAAGGAAGGCGCCTTATTCGCTAACCCATGCTACACACAGATACATCCTACCTGCATACCTGTATCTGGAGAATACCAATCTAAGTTGACGCTGATGTCAGAATCTCTTAGAAATGACGGACGTGTATGGGTGCCAAAATCACTAGAGGATGCGCAAGCAATCCAGAGAGGAGAAAAACGAGCAGAAGACCTGAGCGAAGATGAAAGAGATTACTATCTGGAAAGAAGATATCCTGCCTTCGGAAACTTGGTGCCAAGAGATGTTGCTTCTAGAGCAGCCAAGGTCGCTACCGATGAAGGCAAAGGTGTGGTGAAAACAGGATTAGGCGTTTATCTTGATTTCTCTGATGCGATTCAGCGTTATGGAAAGTCTGAAGCTTTCTCTGCGGGTATAGATAATCCGAGTGCCCAAAAGATAAAAGAATTGGGAGAAGCCATGGTTAAAGCTAAATATGGCAACCTCTTTCAGATGTATGAGAAAATCACTGGTGAAAATCCATATAAGACGGCGATGAAAATTTATCCAGCCGTGCACTATACTATGGGTGGTCTTTGGGTGGACTACAATCTACAGACCAATATTCCTGGACTTTTTGCCTTAGGTGAGGCTAACTTTTCAGACCATGGTGCTAATAGGTTAGGTGCTTCAGCACTTATGCAAGGGCTGGCTGACGGTTATTTCGTTATCCCTTATACTATCGGAACTTTCCTCGCGGATGAGATAAGAACACCGAAGATAGATAGTGAATCATCAGAGTTCCATGCTGCAGAGGCTAGAGTAAAAAACAGATTGGATAAGTTACTCACTATAAATGGAAATCAATCTGTGGAAAGCTTCCATAGAAGATTAGGCAAGATTATGTGGGAATACTGTGGCATGTCTCGAAATGCTGAAGGTCTGAAAAAAGGCAGAGAGCTGATTAGAGAACTGAGAAAAGAATTTTACGCTGATGTATATATACCAGGCACAGCTGATGAGTTTAATCCAGAATTAGAGAAAGCAGCAAGGGTAGAAGACTTTTTGGAGCTTGGAGAACTCTTTGCTGTAGATGCTTTAGACAGAGGCGAATCTTGTGGTGGACACTTCAGAGAAGAGTCTACAGAAAATGGAGAAGCCAAAAGAAATGATGCGGACTACACCTATGTTTCTGCTTGGGAATGGGATGACAACAATCCTATACTCCACAAGGAGG
>CAZIMH010000510.1:0-1763 GCA_964540155.1 uncultured Saprospiraceae bacterium | reverse complement strand
CCAGAGCACATATAACATATGTCATATTATCTGTACCTCAGAGTGGGCTACTAACTCGACAATACCATCTTCATTTTCTGGGCACCTCATAATCGTAAAGCAAGCGGAATTACAGCAATTGTCTACATTGAATCGGGCTAACCAAGTGCTATGTCTGATAGATCGTCCAGAAAAGAAGTCCCTCACTTGTGCAGGTTGGATGCTTTACCTAGACAAAATTCAAGACCCCGGTAATATGGGGACTATAATCAGAACTGCTGATTGGTTTGGGATAACTCACATCTGCATATCACCTGACACCGTAGATGTCTATAATCCTAAGGTAATACAGGCATCTATGGGTAGCCATATCAGACATAACTTCTTTACATTAGAAGTTTCAGAACTCATAAGTCTTGAATATCCTCTATACGGATTGACCCTTAACGGGGAATCTATAGAGCAGGTTAATCCAAGCTCAGGCTTTATTATAGTTGGAAACGAATCCAAAGGAATTAGACCTGAACTGATGGAAAAACTCCATCACAAATTGACTATTTCACGGTTAGGTAAGGCTGAATCCTTAAATGCCGCTGTTGCATTCGGGATAGCCTGTCACCAATTGATAGGAAACTGACTATCCTGTATTTTGATTAAATGTGTTTCTTTATTTGTGCCTCCAGATTATTTCTTGGATTAAGAGCAGCAATACTGCCATCTCTGCCTATCAAGAAAGTAGTTGGAATACTTCTTACACCATATTTTCCTGCAGCGTCTGATTCCCACTTTTTCAAATCCGATACATGATTGTTCCATTTAAGATTATCCTTTTTAATGGCATCCAACCATCGCTTCTTGGATTTCTCCATATGAACAGCAACCTGATCTTCTGGAATTCTTGATCTTGTTCTTGTATCTAAGCCATCTAAGGATACATTAAATACTTCGAAGCCTTCCTTATTATACTTATCATACATCTCTACAACATGAGGATTGGCTCTTCTGCAAGGCCCACACCAGCTCGCCCAAAAGTCTAGCAATACTAGTTTACCTTTTAAATCTGATAACTTTCTGATTTTACCATTGACGTCAGGCAGACTGATTTCAGGAGCGACATCACCCACTTTGACCGTATACTTACTTTGCGAAGCTTGATGTTGTTTTTCTAAAGTCTGCGAAAACCCAAGAAGCTGATTACCAAAATCAGCGCCAGGGTAACTTGCTAAAATCTTATCGCCAAATTGCTTATACATCCCATGTGAGGCTGGATTAGCAGGCGTTGTAGCAAAGGATAAAGCGGCTGCTAATAATGGATCGGCTTCGCTCTGTATAAATGTACCAAGTGCATTTCTATCAAGGGTTCGATTCATAATCCCTTGTATCTTAGTCTGATAGGTTTGACTTAATTCCGATCCAGTAAGCGTGTACTGAAAATTCTGAAAGTCTTGGAGTTTGCCACCTACATCTATAGTCTTTTCAGTCCCATTTAGAATAAGATCAAATCCTTTGGATCCTATACGCATGCGATATATGCCAGGATCTACACCTTCTGGAAAATTTAGCTTAAAATTACCACTCGCATCTACAGATGTAGAGCCTAGAGAACTTTGAGTATTGTCTAGTGATTTTTTGTCTAAGTAAGCGGTTAAGTTCTCAGCGCCTTCTATAACACCCTTAATGGTAGTGCCTTGCTCTGATGAGCATGAATAAAAAGTGGCTAAGATGACAATGGCCAATGTTGTCAATATTAATCTCATGATATATGTTTGTTTATATTTGAGTAC
>CAZIMH010000509.1:0-1767 GCA_964540155.1 uncultured Saprospiraceae bacterium | reverse complement strand
AATCTCTTTTACTATCCCTCTTCCTTTTTTATCTAACACAACCTTGACATACATATCTTCTCTACTATTTTCTATCTCTCGTCCTGTTCCTTCCTGTACGAAATAACTTTCTATGCCATACTTTACATCTAGTATGTTCTTAGATATATGTTTTACCTCACCTCTTATATTTTGATAGTTGTCTATGGGGTCATGCGAGATACCTACAGCTTTACCATAACCCTCTTCAATGTCCAATGCGACAAAGACCTTATCTCCAAACTTATACTTGTCAGAATAAGACTGAATAGAATCCAAATTAATAGAAGAGATTTCATATCTAAGAATAACATAATCCCCTCTAAAAATATCTCTTGGGTCGACAGGTGCAGATTTAAGTAATACTTCATTACCTGTAGCGTAAGTCACATATTTAAATATGAAAAACCCCATCATCATAACTAGCCAAAAAAGTAGAATGGCCAGAAATCGATTGCGTGATAATACCAACTTGTCCATAATAATTAGCTTTTAGCATTAGAAATTTGATGCTGAAATTGGCGACGCTTTTTCTCTAGAAATATAGAACCAGCAATGAGTACAATCCCAAATCCAATCCACGTCAAACCATTAGTCATCAGACCAGAGAAGAGGTCAAAAAACTTTGTTATCAAATAAAAGTACAGTCCAAACCATGCTATGTTAGACAACTTAGAATCCTTTTGGGTATATCCTACATAGAGCAAGGTGACCACCAGTCCGACAAACAAAGCATTGAAAAATAGATAGGTGATTATGGCCCAGCCTTCTAATCCAAACATGAAAGTCTTAACCAATAAAGAAATTAAAATGAGTCCCGCTACGCCATTCTCCAATTTATTCATTTTAGATTGGCTTGGGTTCAATATATAGTTGACAATTATTCCAAATAAACTCACACCAAATAAGAAAAAGATTTTTCCAAGCACTAACTCTTCATTGATGAAGGTATTAACCTGTATAAAATGCGTCCATCGAAATGTCAAAACCAAAAGAACGACTACAGTAATCAGAATGCCAACCAAGCGATAGGCCCGAGACATCCTTTGATGAGATGGCAAATAATAATGCAAACTCCCAAAGGTGAAAAGAATGACACCGATTGTCTTGAAAAAATACATCAAGAAGAAGCCTGACTCATCACTCTCTATACCCATACTACTAACCAAACTCAATACTATCCAAGCTAATAGAAGAGACGTACCTAACAACCCCATCACTGAGGACCTCAAATAATACGCCATCGGCATGACGCCTACACCCCAGAGTAATAAGAGAAAGGGCTCTCCAGCATTGACATTAAATATCCGTCCTATCAGCATAATCGTTGCGCCATAAAGTATGCACCCTAGAAAAACAAGACCAACGCCTGTACGTGGATAAGTCGCTTTGATATAGGCTAGATAATACCCTAAGTAGGTGACCCCCAAAGTGACGATTGTCATAAAGATTACTTTCGCAAAATCCGGTATCAAGTCCCACCCCGAGGCCAATACCCAAAGCACGCCAACGCCTATAAAACAGGCACCCAAAAAGGCAATCACCGTCAGAAACTTACTGGCGCCTTTCTGTTTGCGATGCGTCTCTATATCAGACATCATGACCTGGGCTTGACTATCTGTAATCAGATTATCTGCTAACCACTTCTCTATCAGTTTATTATTAATCATATAGCTAAAAGCTGTTATTCTAATTCAAAGTAAGACTATTCGACAGCTGAAAAAATTGATGTATGGTAAGAAAATGAAA
>CAZIMH010000508.1:0-1794 GCA_964540155.1 uncultured Saprospiraceae bacterium | reverse complement strand
ATAGAAGACTGTGCACCAAATCCTGCGATACCACCTTCCTCGAAACTTGGACCCCAGTTACTAAAGAACCATCCAAAACTCTGGTCAAATCCATTACCAAATGAATCTTGATAATCAGGAAGTGAACCGATTTCATTCCAGAAAAAGGATTGATTAACAGTTACCTCAGTTTTCTTTGGTCCTACATTAGCTGCACCAGCTTTAGTTGTAACTAAGATAACCCCGTTTCTACCTTGCGTACCATATAAGGTAGCGGCAGATAGACCCTTAAGAATCTCAATACTTTCAATATTGTTAGGATCTAAATCTAAGAATCTAGAACCTTGAACAGATCCATTAATGAAGCTACCATCTCCTCCATTAATGCCACCATTAGTGTCATTACTAAAAGGAATACCATCTACAATGAAAAGTGCTTGGTTACTACCACTAAAAGAACTAAGTCCTCTAATCGTAACATTGGTTGCAGAACCTGAAGCACCACCTGCAGATGTAATTTGGACGCCGGCAGCTTTTCCAGATAAAATTCTGGCTACATCACCTTCAGCTCTTTGTTCAAGTTGTTCACCTTTCACTGAAGAGACTGCATATCCTAATGCCTTTTTCTCCTTTTTAATACCAAGCCCCGTCACGACAATTTCGTCTATCAATTCTCCCTCTACCAAGGTGACTGTGACATTATTGACTCCTGCGATATCAATGGTCTGTGAATTAAATCCTGTGTAACTCACTATCAATTCTGTAGCGCCATCAGGCACTGATAGAGAGAAGTTTCCATCGATGTCGGTAATTGTACCTAAATCTGAACCGGAAACAAGAACATTTGCTCCAATTAATGGTAGACCTGTGTCGTCAGAGATCACACCAGTAACCGTCCTTTGTGCGGAAAGGGAATAAGCAAACATTACTGTAAAGAACAGTAATCCTAATACTTTTTTCATACTATCTGATTTTATTAAAAATTCAAAAAAACTTAAATGAAATCGTACCAAACTCCAGGAAGGAAGAGGGATTTTCGAGCGAGAGGAAAGAGTAATTAAAAGTAGTTTTTCACTCTGTATTCGTCTATCGTCTTTCTAAAAAAGAGTCGGAATTAAGTGTCTAATGTAACCAGAATTGGTCGTATGGAATAACAAATTCTTAACTTTTCTTAACAAACAATTAAATGACTTATATAAGCAAGGACGACATTTCTATAATGGGTAAAAATCGCATAGCGAAAAAGTGTAATTTATAAAACACTAATAATTAGGTCACTATTAGCGCTAGTTTAGTAATCTTAAGTACATACCAATCGTGTTTTGGATACCGTAGTATAAGGCGTCAGATATTAATGCATGGCCTATAGATACTTCACTTAGATGTGGTACTTCATTGGCATAGTATTGCAAGTTGTCCAAATTGAGATCATGACCTGCATTTACACCCAAACCAAGGGAATAAGCTTGCTTAGCTGCCAGGATGTGAGGACAAACTGCGCTCTCGCGATTATGAGTGTACTCTTTTGCGTATTTCCCTGTGTAGAATTCTATTCTATCTGTTCCAGTCTTTGCAGCCTGGACAACAGCCTCTACGTCAGCCTCCAGAAATAAGGAAACTCTAATACCATGTGATTTAAACTCGCTTATAACATCTTTCAGAAAATCTAAATGCTTATTGGTATCCCATCCTTCACTAGAGGTCAATACATCGGGTGGGTCTGGGACAAGGGTAACCTGATGTGGAACAACCTGACATACTATCTTGATGAATTTCGGGCTAGGATATCCTTCTATATTAAATTCAGTGGTAACA
>CAZIMH010000507.1:0-1804 GCA_964540155.1 uncultured Saprospiraceae bacterium | reverse complement strand
TTGAGTGCTCATCACGACATATCAGAACTAGAATTAATAGAGCGATATCAATCTACCTGTGACCAGAAATGGTTAGGTGAATTATATAGCAGATACAAGCCGTTAGTCTATGGTGTATGTTTGAAATATCTGAAGGAAGTCCATCAAGCAGAAGACGCTAGCATGGATATCTATGAGCATTTATCAGAAAAACTCAAAACACATCAAGTAGACAACTTCAAATCTTGGTTATATGTGGTCGTGAAAAATCATTGTTTTCAGAAGCTACGAACAAGAACCAAGTCTTTAGAAAAAGAAAAAGCCGCCAACGATATGTATTCGACGACAGTTTTTCATCCTGATAGTGTCAATAAGGAGAAACTCCTTAAGAAATTAGAAAAGTGCACAGAAAATTTATCTCAGGAACAAAAAAACTGCATTACTGCGTTCTATTATAAGTCGATGTCATATCAAAAGATTGCTCAGAAATATGATTTACCTTGGCATACAGTCAGATCTCATATTCAGAATGGACGGCGAAATTTGAAAAAATGCATGGACAATAACTAAATATGTCAACAGAAAAGACATACCACAACCTCCTCCAGAAATTAGCGGAGGGGACGATCACTGAAAAGGAAAGATGGCAACTGGAACGTGCCAGTCTTGATGATCCTTTCTTGGCGGATGCTTTGGAAGGATATTATTCAAAGGATGGTGCTGATAACACCAATGTGGTTCCAACACCTGCACCTAAGACCAGATCGCTGAAGTGGCTTTCTATTGCCGCTAGCCTACTTGTTCTTGTCACCGCCTCTATATGGGTATTCCAACAAAATGAGCCTGAGTCTGCGGTCTATAGTGCTGCCGAAAACAGCACAAAGAGAGTTCCACAAGCTGCACCAAAGAAAGGTCTTAGCAAGAATGGCAATACATCACAAGATGATTATGCTTCAAATGAGCCTCAAGAAATTGTGGCACCCGACAAAGAAATAGCAAGCCCTTCCAGTAGCCCTAATTCAGCAGGGGGGTATGCGAAGCAAGCTGAAGTGGCCAAAATCAAAAACCCTGCTAGCCGCACTGAACAAATAAATACAGACAAAACAATCAATGAGGAGGAAGAACCTATTTTAGTAGAGCTTTTGGATGAGGCGTCTGAAGCGTCGGTCGTTGCCGATAGTGACATTGTACGTCAGAATAAAAGTAAAGCAAGGGTGGTTGATGCTGATTTGGCTGAAGAGGTAGAGGTCGTAGTAGTGGAAGAAAGTGCCCCAGCATCTGCTGACCAAGTGGATGGTTTTTCTAAGGAATCTGTTCGCGAGCAGGAGAAATACGAATCAGGGCTAGACCAATCAACCGCAACTGGAGGTAATGTAGTTGCCCTAGATAAAATTCCTTCAATTATCCAAGGTACAATCACTGACAAAAACGGCCTACCACTCGAAGGCGTCTCCTTACTTAATACAGATTTTCAGACGATAGGCCTAACTAATCAGTCTGGCGTTTTCCATATTCCAGATGAAAACAGATATGTCATCGCTGCATTCACAGGATATGACTCTGCAACCATTGCACTACGTCCAGAAGTATCTGTAGAACTAAAACCTATCTCAGAATTATTCTCTAATCGTCACAAGACGTTGGCAGAGATGATGGATGACAATGAACTAATTGCTTGGTACAAAGAGAGAATAAATCAACAATTTTCTAATACCTGGCCCTTATGCAATCAACAAAACAGATTTCAGCGTTCCAATCTTAACGTAAACGTGCATGTGCGGATAGACCAACAGGGTAAAATCTATGATCTCACTTACATGAATGA
>CAZIMH010000506.1:0-1805 GCA_964540155.1 uncultured Saprospiraceae bacterium | reverse complement strand
ATCCAATTCTAATATCGATTGCCTCGTACGGTTTACCGATAACTTTGTTACATCTGGTCTAGAATAATGCCCTGACGGGTCAAAGTTTTGTCTTTCCTCTAAGACACGATTAATATTCAAATCCGCAAAGAAGACGCCTTCTTTATTTACCACAGGCTCTATCACCCACTGTCCATCTGGGCCCATAATTCCTGAGCCGCCATTGGCTATATCATCAGGTGCCTTGTCTCTCATCATCTGCGCATGCGGGACATGGTCTCCTATATTATTTTTTTGAAATAACCCTGAAACTGAAATAACAAATGACCTCGATTCTTTAGCAATGAACTCTGTGATGTCTGAGGTATTCCGTAGACAACCAGGCCATACGGCAACATGCAAATTCTCACCTTGTCCATAAAGTGCTGTCCGAGATAAGGGCATCCAATTCTCCCAGCAATTAAGGCCTCCTACAGTAAACTCCTCCAGTTGGTGTACGCGTAATCCGTTACCATCACCTGGCGACCAGACTAACCGCTCTTCGTAAGTGGGTTGTAATTTTCTATGCACCGATTGTATTACCCCAGATTGGTCTATATAGACCAGCGAACAATACAAGCTATGCCCTCCTCTATCGGAAGCCTTTTCTATTGTCCCTAAATAAACTGCGATGTTATTTTCTTTAGCTACTGCGCATATACTGTCTAAGTCCCCTGCCTCTATGTCCACAGACTCTTGCACATAATGTGCATATATCTCCTTTTGCGTCTGATTGTTGAATTCCGCACCTCCAGTAGAAGACAACCAAAATGGATAACCAGGCAATAATCCTTCACCAAAGACGACTAGACTGGCTTCTCCTTTTCCAGCTTCTTCTATTCTATCTATAACACATTCTATTGTGCCTGCCTTATCTAACCACTTACCAGAGATTTGTGCCATTGCAACTTTCATCCCTACTTTGTTTTCTGCTGTTCCATATATCCCAGCGTGAGGTAAGTCATCGTCTTCACACCAGTAATTAATCCAGACTCATCTATAAAGAAATCTGGCGTGTGGTGCGGCGCTGCATCATACTCAGATACATCTAAAGGCTTACCGCCAACGAAGAAATACATGCCCGGGACTTCTTGCGCGAAAAATGAGAAATCTTCCGCTCCAGTAACTGGGTTAGTGATAATTACATTTTCCTCCCCTGCCGCTTTATTAAGATAGTGGACCATATCTCTGGTCAGTTGATGATTATTAAATGTAATCGGATACCCCTTATCTATTTCCACTTCCACTTCTGCACCAGACGCCTCAGCAATATGGGTTAGTGTACGACGTATACGCTTATGGATATCCGTCTGCATATCTTTATCCAGTGTACGGATGGTACCCAGCATCTCTATCTCCTCAGGAATAATATTACTTCTGAGGCCTCCCTTTATTTTTCCTATGGATATAACACAAGCTTCTTTAGTCAGTTCCATCTGGCGACTGACAATGGTCTGTAGTCCTAGAATCATTTGTGCAGATACAGTTATGGGATCTACGCCACCCCAAGGCCTAGAACCATGCGTTTGTTTCCCTTTGACGACGATACGCATACTGTTGACCGCTGCCATGATACCACCTAATTTATATCTTACCTTTCCTACATCTAATCCAGCACTTATATGCTGACCAAACATGACCTCTATACCGTATTTGTCCATCATCCCTTCTTTAATCATGAGCTCTGCACCGCCTTCTTCACCTGGAGGGGCACCTTCTTCTGCAGGTTGGAAAACAAAAACAACTTTACCAGTTAATTGGTCCTTAATTTGTGTCAGGACTTTTGC
>CAZIMH010000505.1:0-1811 GCA_964540155.1 uncultured Saprospiraceae bacterium | reverse complement strand
CCGCAAAGACAGGCTTCATGGAACATCAATTTTCAAGAAGTCCCAGAGCGGAGAAAAGAGGATTCATATAGTAGTCTGTCTAAGCTATTTATCTATCCTTATGCTTATATCCTGAGATACCTTCTTAGAATAAGGTCTACACAGATTCCGCAAGTAACCATCAGCTCCTTATTGCTGGGCAATCTAACACATCATGCTGCACAGGATTTGTGGGAGGACAATAAGTTATTAGAGTATGATGACGAAAAATTAAAGAAAGAGGTTAGTCGCGTTTTGGACGTGCAAATACAAAAAGCAGGCATCGTCCTCTTGATGCCTAAGAATAAAAGTTCTCTCCAAGAGTTTAGGGAAAAGACAAGCAAGTCGCTCTTGCATCTCATAAAGATGATAAAAGATAATGGTTGGAGGGTTTTGGAATCAGAGAAGAAACATACGCTTAATGATCAGATTCCTATCCAAGGTTATATTGATTTAGTACTCGAGCGAAAAGGTGAAATCGCCATAGTCGATCTGAAGTGGGGTGGTGCTTCCACTAGGCTCAAAGAACTTATAGAGGAGCGGGAATTACAGCTGATAATATATGATCGGCTGCTCAAGGAAAAAGATAGGCGCATCCACTTACACTACTACATAATCTCTAGTAGTAAGATGCTGGGCAGAACTAAAACAGCTTTTGCAGAAACCATCACCATAGAGGCTGAGGAAGATGCACTGACTCATCGAAAAGCCATCTGGGATAGAATGGTCAATACTTATCGACTCAGATGGGCGCAGCTCGAGCAAGGGCATTTGGAAGTAGGAGATGGTATGTCCGCAGCTGATATAGCTGGGCCAGAGGAGTTATATGATAGTGAGAATAAGGACTATCTCGATATTCCAGTATCATCTAGCAGGACTGGTAGAAAGAAGGAAGAGGAAAAGTATTCTGAATATACCAATCTCTTAGGCAGGCTATGAAGTATCCTCAGATCATATCCGCATCAGCTGGCTCTGGTAAGACCTACACCATAACAGAACACATCTTTGACCAGGTGGATTCTGGGGCAGTCACACCAGACAAGATCATTGCCACCACTTTTACCATTAAAGCTGCGAACGAACTCAAAGGCCGCATACGTGAGAAGCTCATAGCAGAAGGCAAGACAAGAGAGGCAAATCAAATGAACGAAGCCCTCATCGGCACCATCAATAGTGTGTGCCTCAAATTGCTTAAGAATTTTGCCTTTGAAGCAGGACTATCACCTGAGCTCAAAACCCTAGACGAAAATGATCAAAAAGTTATACTCCGTGAATTGATTGGTAATGTGCTGGACGATGACTTTACAGAGCTGGCTGTAAAACTAAGTCAAGGAGAAAGCACCAATCCTTATTTTCCTGGTACGGCCTATATCAATCAGATAGAAGCTATCATCCTTCAGGTCAAAGTCAATGCACTTTCGATAGATGAGCTAGAAGCTGCTGGTGAAGCCTCCGTGGAAGAATTCTTTGAGCTATTTCCACAACAAACAAATGAAAACCAGCCTACAAGATCCAGAATTATTGCGAAGCTTAGTGAAGGCATAACTCATGCAAAAACCTGTGAGCACAGCTCCAGTTCAAAAAAAGATTTGTACAAACTGCAAACCATACTTGATAATCTAAAGAATGATAATTTTTTATGGTCTGAGTGGATAGGACTAAAGAAGAAAATTCTTGCGGCTAAATACCTGCCAGATAATTTTAACGAAGACTTAGCTGAGTTAGTGGGCAATCTCACCAGTGACAAACGCTTCAGAAAAGACTACAGCGAGTACATTAGGCGATGCTTCTAC
>CAZIMH010000504.1:0-1829 GCA_964540155.1 uncultured Saprospiraceae bacterium | reverse complement strand
GTACAGATCAGATTCACACAGATTTTTCTCTCAATAGCTTTAATCCACAATTTGAATTTGGACATGGGTTATCTTATACGACCTTTGAGTATTCTAACTTAATACCTGAGGCATTTGCTGATGGTGGTATAGGTGCTACCATAACTGTGACAAATACAGGGAATAGGGCAGGGAAAGAAGTCGTCCAAGTATATATCAAAGACCATGTGGCTAGTGTCACGCCGCCAGTAAAAAGACTCAGAGCATTTGAAAAAATATCTCTTGATAGTGGTGAGACAAAAACACTGAGCTTCAAAATCTCTAGAGATGATTTGAAATTTGTAGGCAGAGACAACGAATGGATTTATGAGAAAGGGAAATTTGGCATTTCAGTAGGGGGACACTACACTGAGGTAATGTTCTCTGATAATTAATTAGTCCAAACTTGTTTCTATGTTACGATAAGTTGTTTTTGATTAGTCTAATGGAACCATATCGTAATATTTGAGATTTAGTGTAAGTATAATTCTAACTAGAATGCGCATACTCACAGTTTGTTTTTTGCTCTTTTCTATTTGTGCTTTCGGACAAGAAATTCTATCTGACTATGAGTCTCTGCCACGGCATTATGGAATTGAGGTGGATCTCGTAGAAGATAGTGTCACATTTGAGTACAAAGTCATTTATACAGAGGAAGATTCTTCCAAGCAATACATATATAGAACTGAAGATATAGATACCTTTTTGTTGCTGATGAAAAGAGATCTTAAGCGCCTACCTGATGATAAGGATAATGTGCTGAGCTACCTTCATGGAATGATGGGCGGGCAGGTTGTCAATATGAATTTTACGATTACAGGACTTACTGAATTATATATACACCCTGAACAATCAGACATAGGACGGTTGCTTTGGATAAGGTGGCCAGGTAATTTTCCAGTCTACGTTAGGGACAAAGAAAATGCCTATGCCATTGCCGAAGATGTCGCTGCCAAATTATTGCTAATCAATGAATCAATTAGTAAAATAAAATCTGACAAGGGTACCCCTGTCGAAAATGATTTTATAGCACACTCTCTAGGATGTGAATTATTTAAGGAAATACATAGTTATATACAGCCGCCTCGTCCGATGTATGGAGATGTTATTCTTAGTGCGGCAGATTTGGATACCGATGTGTTTCTCCAGGATGGCTCTTTGGCTAGTCTACATCTCTATACCAAGCGTTCTACGATGTATTATAGTTCAAAAGATTTGACCTTGACGATTTCTAAAAATCTCAATAAAAAACCTCGACTTGGATTGGATGGGACTCATGAGGACAGTGTCATCTTGCCTTCTTATTATTTTGTAGATGTCACTGATATTAGTGACGAGACTTTTCTACCTATGAAACTCACAGGTCATGCTTATTACCGTGGATCTAAGAGAGTAAGCGAGGATATGCTGGCAACTTTAAGAGGAGAGGATGCGGCCTTAGTTCCTGGTCGTAATGAGAACCCTGATAGACCTAATCATTTTATATTATTGACAGAGGAATCGCCAGAGTAAATCCATATTAACTTGATTTATAGTTAGTGTCTGTCACGACTTTTAATATTTTGGAATGTTGCTTTTAGCTCGTATTTTCAAGTGCGATAAAATTTCAAACTACTTCAACTTTCATAATATGACCCTTCGACTTCTGATGGTTCTAATATTAATTAGTTCCAACATCCAAGCTCAACAAAGTATCTCTTTTACACCACGAACTCTTTATTTTGAAGGACAAGTAAGTAAACTGAATCCACCCACAGCTATGCCAGAAGTTACAGACTTCGCTGCTATATGGAATGGGATTGATAGTATTG
>CAZIMH010000503.1:0-1836 GCA_964540155.1 uncultured Saprospiraceae bacterium | reverse complement strand
CGAAAAACCCTAACCCACAAATCATACACCCTACTTCTTCTCACTTACTTGTCTTCTTCCTTTTTGGCCTTCTTATTTTCTTTCTTATATATTTCTGACACGTCTGCTAGTTTTTCAGATATGGCAACATAGGGTCCTTTGACAATCGACCATTCACTATCCATTCCAGATACAATCTAAATAAATTCATCATCCTTAATACCTGTAACTACACGTTTCATGATTACGGTATCCCCACTCACTGTAAAGACGACCTCCTCATAATCAGAGTCTTCTTTTTCTTTTTCTTCTGCTTCATCATCCACCTCTTCGTCTGCATCTTTTTCCCTTGCAGTCACAGCTTGTATAGGCACTGATATGACATCATTAATCTCATTGGTATGAATGTCTACGGACGCTGACATCCCTGGGCGGAATGGAAACTTCTGTCAATTTTTCACTTGTGAATACGACTCAGAATTTATTTTTATTTTGACTACAAAATTGGTGACTTGGTCTGTATTGAGTGCCGCAGCAGCGCCAGCGATATTGGAAGCAGAATTAGCTATCTCAGTCACTGTACCTGAGAATGTATCCCCCAAATAGGCATCTATTTCTATATCTACATCCTGGCCTACAGCCACTCTGACAATATCATTTTCGGATACGTCTACCTGTACTTCCATAGACCGAAGATTAGCTATACGCATCATCTCTGTTCCAGTCATTTGTATCGTTCCTACAACTCTCTCACCTTGCTCTACGCTGAGACTGGATACGATGCCATTCGCAGGGGCTTTGATTGTGGTCCTTCCGAGATTAGTTTGTAATTCCTTTAAGGTCGCTTCAGAACTTTCTACGTCATACTGAGCACCCTTGATACTTTCTTCTGCAGAACGGATACTTGCTTCAGAGGCTTTTATATTAGCTTCTAGATTTTCCACGTTGGAGCCTGACTGATCATATTCTGATTGTGAAATGACACCATCTTTAAGGAGACTGCTATTTCTTTCATGGATAACTTGTGCATTTTTGAGCTGCACCATGATTTGCTCCTTTTGTGCTAGACTTGATTCTTTTTGACTTCTGGAGACAGCCATTCTGGATTTAGCTCCTGCCACCGCAGCTTTACCTCTCTGCACTGCTGAGACGTACGACTCGGGATCTATCTTTGCTAGTAACTGATTAGCTTGTACACTATCTCCTTCCTGGATGTATAATTCTACAATCTCCCCTGAGACATCACTACTGATCTTTACCTCTCTTTCAGGAAATATTCTACCTGAGGCGGACACCGTTTCTTGTATGGTTCTTTTTTTGACCACATCAGTTGTTATCTCTACACCTTTAGGTTTCTGAGAATTCATGTAATATGCAAATGCTACTATGCTCAATACTAGTAATATAAGGATGTATAATAACCATTTTCTTCTTTTACGTTTTGCCATACCTGATTAAAATTTAAGTTGTTTTCCTAAGTAAAATTCAAGCACTTTCACTTTGAACAAATAATCATATTTGTTGATCAGTCTTTGGAGTTCAAGATTTTCTAATTGTGTTTGCTGCGCTTCCCATTCAAAAGAATTAGCGGCACCTATCTCCAATCGCTTAGTGACATTATCTAAGCTTGCTTTCTGAGCAGCTAGACTTTTCTCCGAAGCTTCGTACTGCTTTTTAGCTGCCTTTGCATCTGCTAGAGACTGCTGCAGTGTTGCTTTTATGTTGTCTATGAGCAACTGTTTTTGCAATTCCTGATTTTCTATACCGAGCTGTGCACGCTGTACATTAGCCTTATTTACCCCATTGCTGTATATTGGAATATTGACCCCTACGCCAAATCCGTAAGAAAGGAAATTT
>CAZIMH010000502.1:0-1836 GCA_964540155.1 uncultured Saprospiraceae bacterium | reverse complement strand
CCATGATTCTCATTTAACCAAGCCATGTTGATCTCATTATCGAAGTGACCTATGTTACAAACGATCGCTTTGTCTTTAAGTGCTTTGAAGTGCTCAGCGTCTACGATGTTGTAGTTGCCAGTTGCTGTTACTACAATATCAGCTTCTTTGATGGCATCAGCCATTTTCTTCACTTCATATCCATCCATTGCTGCTTGTAGTGCACAGATAGGATCTATCTCAGTCACTATAACTCTTACACCTGCAGAGCTCAATGAAGCTACTGATCCTTTTCCTACGTCACCATATCCAGCAACAACAGCCACTTTTCCTGCCATCATCACATCTGTTGCTCTTCTGATTGCATCCACACAAGATTCTTTACATCCGTATTTGTTATCAAACTTTGACTTGGTTACAGAGTCATTGATATTGATTGCAGGCATTGGTAGTGTGCCAGCCTTTTCTCTTTCGTGTAATCTGTGTACACCTGTTGTTGTCTCTTCAGAAAGCCCCTTGATAGCTGGAACCAATTCTGGGAACTTGTCCAATACCATATTTGTCAAATCTCCTCCATCATCCAATATCATATTCAATGGCTTACCATTTTTGAATGCTGTCAGCGTCTGCTCTATACACCATTCGAATTCTTCTTCGTTCATCCCTTTCCATGCAAATACTGGAATACCAGCTGCTGCGATTGCTGCTGCTGCATGATCCTGCGTAGAGAAGATGTTACAAGAACTCCATGTGACATCAGCACCTAAATCAATCAGTGTCTCTATAAGAACTGCAGTCTGGATAGTCATGTGCAGACATCCAGCGATGTTGGCTCCTGCCAATGGCTTCTTCCCTGCATACTCTTTTCTAAGACTCATCAGCCCTGGCATTTCTGCCTCTGCAAGTCTGATTTCTTTTCTTCCCCAGTCAGCTAGGTTAATGTCTTTGACTTTGTAATTCAATTTTTTGTCTGTAGCTATCATATCTATTTTATCTTTTTAGACGGGTAATGTTTTACTAACAATACTTTTTAAATACTCGCTACAAAGGTAGGTTAGATCTAGAATCGAAAAGTTGTCCTATGACAAGAAAATATGTGTTGGGTATAGGCAGATGACAACGCCTATATTATATTAGATTACGTCTTATACGGCTGAGTGAGGTAGGTGTAACACCGATATATGATGCCAAGTATTTTTGTGGAATCCGCTGCATGTATTTTGTCTTGCCAGAAAGATTAAGATATCTCTGCTCGGCAGTGTCTTTTTGTAGGGCGGTGAATCTTTCCAGTAAGTTCAAGATGACATCTTCCCAAAAGGCACGCATGATGCTTTCCATTTCAGGGTACTTCTTATATAAACTTTGTAATTCTGATTTGTGGAGGGATAGAAATTCGCTATCCTCTATCGCTTCTATATAATACTCTGTAGGCTTACCACTCAAGAAACTAGATAACTCGATAGCGGAGTTTTCTTCAAACGAAAACCAGACGGTTATCTCTACGCCATCTGCTATATAATATAATCTCAAGCAGCCTTTGGATACGAAAAATATTTCCTTACAAATCTGACCATAAGACAGGATCACTTCTCCTTTCTTGACTGTATTGGACTTCAATTTAGACTTGAGTTCGTCTAAGGCGTCCTGAGATATGGCTCCATACTGTTTGAAGAAATTCCACGTCGCTAACTCCATTGGTGCTAGTACTTTCTTGAAATGGATTTATAAGATTGAATCAGAAATATGTATACGTCTACTTAATAGCATTTAGTCCTGGTGTCATAAAATGAGACTAGTTCTAAGCATCTATATTAGCATACACCGCATTCTCCTCTATGAATTTTCTCCTTGGAGGGA
>CAZIMH010000501.1:0-1838 GCA_964540155.1 uncultured Saprospiraceae bacterium | reverse complement strand
GGCGCCGCAGACGATGGGTATGCCGTGGCAGCCATGATAGAAACTGTCAAGTTACTGAAAGACCAGCCCAGAAAAAACGACATCCAACTTATCATTACAGATGGGGAAGAGATGGGCCTACTGGGGGCACAATTCCATGCCAAGAAGTATACTATGGCCGATATTGGCATCCTGCTTAATTATGAAGCCAGAGGTAACGAAGGACCAGGCATTTCATTTGAGTGGTCAGACAATAATGCCTGGATGGTCAGAGAAATGAAAAAAGCATCTATCCGACCTATAGCCAATTCGCTCTCCTATGAAATATATAACAGAATGCCTAACAGCTCCGATTTTACGGCATTCAAAAAAAGAAAAGTACCGGGTATCAATCATGCGTTTATAGATGGGTTTTCTTACTATCACAATCCGGCTGACAATGTGGAGAACATAAGCATGGAGAGCATACAACACACTGGTGAGAATATGTATCTCATGACCAAGCACTTTAGCAATTATGATTTTTCTACGGAAGAAACTGGAAATGCAAGCTTCTTCAATTTCTATGGTCTGCTTATTCATTATCCATCCTCGCTAGATTTAGTGTTGCTAGTATTACTAGGAATAATTATTATTGGTTTAATTATTCTTATATCTAAGAAGATGGAGTTCCATTGGACAAGGTTTTTTAGTTCCTTGGCTTGGATGTTATTTACAATTATCGGGATTTGTGCATTGAATTTTGGGTTAGCAAGTATCTTGAAATCTGTGTATCCGCAATATGCTACTTTCTACAGTCATCATTATTATAATCATGAGTGGTATCTGATTGCGGGATTAGGATTGACCCTATTTATTACGGCCATATTGTCAGGACGCATAATTCAAGCCAAAAGTAGAACAGAGACTGGAATGGCTATGCTTTCACTACTCACCTTACTCTCTATAGTCATTTTCTTAACTATGCCTACAGGCGTATATGTTATGTTATTGCCTGCGCTGTTTTTCGGTAGTTGCATGATCCCAATTACAATTGCAAAAAATAGAAATAATTATAATTGGCTAATGTCTTTGGCCTTCATGATTCTAATCACAGGACTGTGGACCGTGCTGACACATAATCTTTATTTGGCATTTAGCCTAGGTGCCTTGCCGGGTGCTGTGCTGTTTATAATGTTGGGTTCTTTTGCAAGTATGTATTTGATGCCAGAGATATGGGATAATCAAGGCAGAAAGATTTTTGGAGTAGTCGGCATTCTATTATTTGTTAGCAGTCTGATAATTGCGCATATCAAGACAACACCATCTGAGAAAGAACCGCTTCTCACAAATCTGAAATATGTATACGATGCCAAAGACAACGCAACATACAGGGCTACCTTCGATGATTACTTACATGAAGGGCATCAAAATCTAAAGGAGGAGGCTACATCCAAAAGACTGCCATGGCATCTCCCTTATACAACTCATTATCAATCTTCCGAAGCAAGTCTTACTCATTATCGCTCTCAAATAGAAAAAGACACCGCTGCTTTAGATTATGTGTGTAAGGTGTACAATCCCAAAAGAGCACATATAGCCTACATTAAAATTCCTGACACCAATAACGTAGACAGTCTCATACTCAATAATAGAATCAAAAAAGATGTCTCTAAAAACAATAGAGGCAAGTATTCACTGACGCTTTATGGCATTGGTTTGGATTCCTTAGAAGTTAGGATTATTCCTAAAGATAAATCTAAACCGGCATCCCTATACATAAATATGGAGTATGAGGGCCTACCGGAAGAATTGCCTTTGCCAGAGGGCCATGCATGGAATGATGCGACTACCTACATTAGTAACAAAGTGGACTTTAA
>CAZIMH010000500.1:0-1845 GCA_964540155.1 uncultured Saprospiraceae bacterium | reverse complement strand
CTGTACATATTGTGATGGAGAATAGGAAGCATAGGCTAGAGATCAAAGCCAAGCGCGAAGCGGCAACTGCACTGGCTTCGCCTATACAGGGATTTATGGATGGTAGAATAGAAGAGAGCATGACAGCGGTAATCCATACCCAGCTCTATGATAAAAAAAGCAAAACTTATATTCTAGATGACAAGGGTCGCAATGCTGGTCTTGAAGTGGCGGGTAGAATTGAGGATGTCTTAGTCTAATCTATACTAACTCGCAGGATTCGAAATTAATCCATTAATCTGATTTACTTTTTTGATGATCTTGTCATCTAGATTTATATCTACACAATCTATATTCTCTCTAAGCTGCGCCATTCTAGTGGCTCCTATAATATTGCTCGTCACAAATGGCTGCTGACAAACCCAGGCGATAGCCAATTGTGCCAAACTTAGACCAGCAGATTTAGCGATATCATAATATTGCTGCGTCGCTAGTAAGCAATTGTCGGAGTTGTAGCGTTGATAGTGCTTGAATTTATTGAGTCTGCATTCCTCTGTGTCTGTCTTTTCTATGTATTTATTTGTCAGTCGGCCACAGGCAACAGGAGAGTAGGCTAGTAGACCACACTGCTCCCTAACGGATATCTCTGCCAGTCCAATCTCATAAGATCGATTAAGTAGATTATAAGGATTTTGGATAGATGCAATTCTTGGCAAATCAAACTGCTCTGATAATCTAAGGTAGTTCAATGTACCCCAAGGGGTCTCATTGGATATACCGATATGTCTGATCTTACCTGCCTCCATATTTTTGTGGAGCATCTCGAGTCTCATCTTAAAATTGTCTTTCCATCCGTCATCTTGATGCTCATAATTCTTCTTGCCGAAAAAATTCGCTGACCGCTCTGGCCAATGGATTTGGTATAAGTCTATGTAATCTGTTTTCAGTCGTCTGAGACTACCATCGATGGCCTCCTGAATATACTGACGGGTATATATTTTAGTGTCCCTAATATGCTTAGTATAAGATCCAGGCCCTGCTATTTTACTACTGATGATAACCTGATCCCTATTCTGCCTCGCTTCTAACCAGTTCCCTATGATGGTCTCTGTACTACCATAAGTTTCAGCTCTTGCAGGTGTGGAGTATAACTCAGCTGTATCAAAGAAATTGACACCTTTGTCCAGCGCATAATCCATTTGCTCCCAGCCCTCAGCTTCTGTATTCTGTTCGCCCCAGGTCATGGTTCCAAGACAAATGACACTGACGTCCAAGTCAGTACGTCCTAACTTTCTATACTTCATATTTAATTATAGTAATAAATGGTTCTTAAAATAAACGGCGAGTATCAGAGATTAGCGAGCACATTTGACACAATTCACACTCTCAGGCATATACATGAGACGGGCAGGATTGATAGGTTTAAGGCAACGTTTGCAAGAGCCGAAACCCTCATTATCCAATTGTGTTAGGGCAAATTTGAGTTTGTTGCGCTTGGATATTTTGTTTCTCAGTGAGGCTTCCATGACAGACTTATTATTGATGGCATCCATACGGCTGATACGACCTAGGGAATTCTCAGGCTTGACGGGCTCTGTCATCTTCTCGGTCTCTTTGATATCATGCTCATACTTAATGATGAGCTCTTCTATTTTTACCTTGAGTAGCGCTTTATCCTCTGCGTTCATTATTTAAGTGTACTTATTGTTAGTAGCAACCGAATTGCTACTAACAATGTCTGTTATTTTGTTTTGATAAAAGTTTCAGTATATACGTTAACGCCTTCTGTTATGTGTACAATGTATGCTGCAGGCGATAAATCTTCAGTGGCTATTTTATTTAAGCCAGGTATTAATGTATGCTGAA
>CAZIMH010000499.1:0-1846 GCA_964540155.1 uncultured Saprospiraceae bacterium | reverse complement strand
TAAAAACTCAATCTCATGAAAAAAGCGTACAACGTTTACAAAGCTTATGAGGAAACTAGCATCACTGCATTGAGGAGACTTGCTCTAATGTTTGTGTTCGGTGTTTGTTTTTTCGGGTTTACAACTGAGGCTTCTGCCCAGATTTATTCTTTCTCTTCACCATCTACGCCTCAGGCATCTTCACCTGAAGAGGCTGCTGAGTTCTTAAGAGGATTCACTTTCTCTGTTGCGGACTTAGAGGCGGCAACTATTTTGAGAGACCAATTGCGAGTCCTTAGGGATCAGGATCAACCTGATTCTGGTATTGAGGAACTTGAATTTGGCGCAAGGTACACTGTCTTGGATGCGGCGATTATGTCTTTAATAGAAGGTGACCAAGTATTCACTTCACTTGCAACTGGATATGTGGCTGCTTCTGAAAGATATCAGAATGTCAATGATCGGATAGACATTCAGCGTATTGTAGAATCTTACGCAAGACTTTTAGAATAGATAATCCTTAAATAATAACAAAAGAAAATTCGATTATACAAAACTCAATCTTATGAAAAAGATTTATCATTTATTTACTCAACGAATAGCACTTGTCCTCGCGATGATGTTTACCGTTGGTATGTTGTCAGCACAGTGTCCAGCAGGACAGACGAATGTTGATGTCGACTATACCGCTGGTGGATTTAACGGCGAGAATGGATGGGCGCTATTTGATGCTACTGCAGGCGTAGTGCTTGCATGTGCTTCTACGGGTGGGGCTGGCCCTGCTACTGGTGTCACATCTGTGTGTGTTACCGACGGAAACACAATTCAGTTGGCTACATTCGAGACCTTCGGTGACGGATGGTGTCCGCCAGCAGCAATCGATGTTTTAGTTAATGAAACTGGCGCAGCTAATGCTTGTGCCGCTCCTGTAGGTTTACCTCCAGGGACAATGTCTTCTCTAATAGGAGGGCCTCTTAATGACGACACCACCCCTGGAACTGCAGTAGGAAATGGTGCTTACGCTTGTGTTGTAGGTGGAGCCTTACCTGCTAATGCAGACATTACTGCTGAATTCAGTACATTCTGTCCAGTATGTGAAATTATTTGTCCTGCAGATATAGTTGTAGGGAATGCGCCAGGATTGTGTGCCTCAGCACCTGTTGCGATTGCAGATCCAACTTTCTTTCCTGGAGGTTGTAACTTAGAAACCCCAATTAATTTCGTAGATGTAACAACGACTGTCCAGCAGAACTTCAATGCGGCAGGTCTTATATGTACAGATTTTAGCTTGATGTTACCACCACTACCTACATGTATACCAGAATTTCTGGATATAGAAGTATGTGTGGAAGGTGATTTTGGCTTCGCGACAGAATCCCCTAATGTCAACTTAGGTACATGTGCTGCTCCAGGAGCGACGGTTGCTACTATACCTGGAGGAACTAATGGTGATTGTGGAGCACCTACATGTGTTACTTTCCAAGTGATGTCAGCTGGATTTATGGCTGGTGGTGCTCTAGATATGCATCTTGATACAGACCCAGATGTAGATTTATTCTGTGCAGTTAATACGATTACTGCAACTACAAATATACCTACTGCTTGCGGTATCTTTGAAGCTTTGCTTGAAGATGGAAGTCCGTTACCAGCAGATGGTGTTTTCCCTGTGGGATGTACAAGAGTAGTCTTGAATTCTACAGGTTCTGGAACAGGATCAGGAGGAGACCCAATTGCTTGTACGTTTGATATAATAGTACTAGACGAAGAGGCTCCAGTAATAAATGCACCAGGTAACTTCACATTTAACCTACAAGGTGGTGAATGTTGTCAGTTGTATGATTTTGAAGTTACAGGATCAGATAACTGT
>CAZIMH010000498.1:0-1875 GCA_964540155.1 uncultured Saprospiraceae bacterium | reverse complement strand
GCTTTTTCCATAAGCACTAATTCTCTGTCTGGCAAAAGCCTGGCATTGGTATATACCTCAGATAGGTCATCAGAAGATAGGGCACCAAATCCTCGCCAATCATTGGGCTTGGGGGCTGCCCAATAGAAAGAAACATCCGTGAGTTTTGTCCTTATCCATGTAACGGCGGCCCACATATTTACTTGACAGAAGAGATCGTACTCAAACCACAGGTATACCTTTGAGCCCTTAGCCATCTGCTGAAGGCGCATCAGCTCAGGGACAACATGGCGTCTGTAAAAATCCTCCTCTGGAGCATCATACTGAGAGAGGAACTTTTCTCGTTTCACAAATAAAGCCTCACCTAAAGACGCAGATAGCGGGCCATCCATGAGCACCTCTCTGAATATTATACGATGTCCATAGATATCCTGTGGAAACTGTTCTCTCAATGCATCTCCATTGAGAATATGGTATATATCTTCCGAATTGTTAGGCATATTTTTGTCTACCTTGAGCACAATATATGAACTATCTCACTCTAGATAAGGTCAGCAAATCGTTCGGAGAGAAAATCCTGTTTTCTAATCTGAACCTCACTATAGCAAAGAGCCAGAAGATTGCCCTTATCGCCAAAAATGGAACAGGCAAGACGACGCTTCTGAGGGTCATTGCTGGAGAAGAAGCACCTGAAGGCGAACAGTCTAAAATCTTGGTGTCTAAAGAAATTCGGATAGGCTATCTTAAGCAAGATCCAGAATTTAACCTAGAAGCTACGGTGCTGGAAGGGGCGCTGGATTCAGAAAATAAGAAGGTCAAAGCCATCAAAGAACTAGAATTAGCCACCATTCTAGACAAGCAGGATGAGATTCAACAAGCCATAGAAAAAGTGGATAATCTCAAGGCTTGGGATATAGAAGCCCGCATTAAGGAGATCTTAGGAAAACTAAAAGTGTCCAATTTTACACAGAAGATTGGCACGCTATCAGGGGGTCAAAGAAAGAGATTAGCGCTGGCAAAAATTCTGATAGAAGAGCCAGATTTTCTGATTCTAGATGAGCCGACTAACCACTTAGACCTGGATATGATAGAGTGGTTAGAAGCGTACCTGTCTAATCAGAACCTTACCTTATTTATGGTGACTCACGATAGATATTTTCTCGAACGCGTCTGTAACGAAATTGTGGAATTAGATGATGGACAATTATATACTTATCGTGGCAACTATAGTGATTACTTAGAGAAGAAATCTAACAGGGAACTCAATGAGAAAGCCAATCTCGAAAAAACAAAGAAACTCTATAAGAAAGAATTAGCCTGGGTCAGACGTCAGCCACAAGCCAGAGGGACCAAAGCCAAATCACGGGTGGATAAGTTTTATGAAATAGAAGCCAAGGCCAAGAAAAAAGTAGCGGATGAAGAGATGGTGCTACCTATCGACATGGCCAGACTAGGAGGCAAAATATTGGAAGCCCATAATGTGGGTAAGTCGTATGGTGATTTGCATATTATCAAAGGCTTCAACTATAAATTCAAAAAAGGGGAACGCGTAGGATTGGCTGGACCCAATGGTGTGGGAAAAACAACCTTTATAAAACTACTCACACAAGAAGTCGAACCTGATACTGGGAAGGTTGTCGTAGGTGACACGGTGGTTTTTGGGCATTATACGCAGGACAATGCATCACTAAATGAAGACCATAGAGTCATCGATAGTATTAGAGAAATTGCAGAATTCATCCCCCTCAAAAAAGGAAAAAAACTAACGGCAGAATCCTTACTAGAGAAGTTCCTATTTCCAAGGTCACACCAGCAAGTATATGTGTCACAGTTGAGTGGTGGAGAAAAGAGACGTTTGTTGCTGCTGAGAATACTGATGAAGAATCCAAACTTCCT
>CAZIMH010000497.1:0-1894 GCA_964540155.1 uncultured Saprospiraceae bacterium | reverse complement strand
GTTCACATACGGTATACATATTTCGATTTAGAATCTAAGTATCTAACAGTCTGAAATCTAACAGTCTAGAAAATGCAATCACGAGTAAGTGAAGTTTTCAAATATTTTTCTAAGCTAGGCTTTGTAGCCTTTGGCGGACCTGCAGCGCATGTAGCCATGATGCAAGATGATCTGGTAGAGAAGAAAAAATGGCTTAACTCTGAGGAATTTCTCGATTATATGGGCGCCACCAATCTTATCCCTGGGCCCAATTCTACGGAGATGACAATGCACTGTGGCTATCATAGGGCTGGTGTGAAGGGCTTGTTTGTGGGAGGGATGTCGTTTATTATTCCAGCGGTATTGATAACTCTTGCTGTGGCCGTATTCTTCGAGAGTATTAGTGCCTTAGCCTGGACTGAGCCTATTATTAATGGGATTAAGGCAGCCGTAATATCTTTTATAGTAGGTGCGGTGTATAAACTGGGCAAAAAAGCCATCAAAGAAAACATCCATTATGTCATAGCACTAGTCGTTATCGGTGCTGCATTTCTAGGCATCAATGAAATCATTTGCATTCTTGGCGCAGGGCTCATCATGTTGCTAGTCTCGTCAGTGATGGGTGGTAATAAATTGGCTAGCTTTAATTTCTTACCGTTGTTTTTCCTTTCCTCTATAAGCTATAGTCACCTTAAGTTGTTTTTGGTTTTTTTGAAAGTGGGTTCGGTATTGTTTGGCAGTGGATATGTGCTTTTCGCTTATCTAGATGGAGAGCTTATAGAGGGGTTGGAATGGCTGACACATGATGACTTGGTAGAGGCGATTGCCGTAGGGCAGATGACACCAGGGCCTGTATTATCTACAGCGACATTTATAGGTTATAAGGTAGGCGGATTTGGCGGCGCAGCACTGGCTACACTAGGTATCTTTCTGCCTTCTTTTTTCTACGTATGGATATTGAATAATTATGTCCATAAAATGCGTAAGAACAAATTATTAAAGCGTTTTCTGGAAGCTGTTAATGTCGCTGCCGTCGCTGTCATGCTGGTTGTTTGTATTAAGATGGGCCAGAGTATCCTAATTGATTGGCGGACGGCGCTGATCTGTGCTGTAAGTTTTTTCGTCTTCTTTTATTTTAAGGGTATCAATACACTTTGGATAATTGTAGGAGGTGGCGTGCTCGGCTATCTTTTGTCATTTGTATAATCGTTTGCGATAAGCTTAAGTCAAATCACAGATGACTTTCTTTACTACAACTTGGACCTCAAACGCTTTTTCAAGAATTGTAGGTTTGTGTTTTTCATTTGTTGAATGAGGAACTAGCAGCAACTGTTGAGACAATCAAAGTTGGCCCCACAAAGAAAAGGAAATAAGCTTCAGTAAAGTGGGGTCCCATATTGGGACCCTTTCTTTTATGTATATATAAAAAAAGACCCCAAGGGAACCTTGAAGTCTAATTTCTTATACTTGATTACGTTCCAAAGGAAGAGGCTTTATCAAGCGTTTATGTTACAAATATAGGCTAAATTGCTATATTAAGCAATATGAGGCTTAATTTAAGAACCAAATACCTGTCACAACCAAGATATGATAGATATCTAATTGCTACTGGAAGTGATTTAAATAGAGCAAAGAAGTTATACACAGCAAACATAAGATTAGCCCAGGCTTTTCATCCTGTAATAAGCCAATTTGAAGTAATTCTTAGAAATAGCCTAAACCTTGAATTGTCTAATCATTTTGCTGATCCTAATTGGATTCGCAACCAGAAAAGCGGATTTATGGATGATACTTCATTGGGAACTAACAAATACCTCAAGAGACAAGTTGTATCTACAGAAAGAAAATTGAGGAGAAGTAGAATTACAATTACAAGTGGCAAAGTCATATCAGATCAAACTCTTGGATTTTGGGT
>CAZIMH010000496.1:0-1903 GCA_964540155.1 uncultured Saprospiraceae bacterium | reverse complement strand
CTACAAAATTGTAACTATATACCATATCATCATAGAGTTGATAATAGATTGTATTCTCAACAATAAATGGTGAACCATTGGCATATAGGCCAGGTATAGTAAACTCATGGAGAATCTCAACTGAATCAATACCTTGGATTTGATTTACTGTAAGTAAATCTTCTTGATTTATACTCAGTAAATAACTATTATTTCGATATTCTACAATGTGAATACTTGTGTTAGACCCATCATTCTTATAATTAGTTAGCTGAGCCTGTCCTCTTAAAGTTACAGATAGGCATACGAATAGAATACAGAAGTTAATATGTTTCATAATAATTGATTTAATAGCAAATTAGATAAAACCTTGAAAAAAATCTATTCCAACATTATCTAATTATTACCTAGTCTTAATCAATACATATGACCATAAAAAATGATAAAAACAATTGAGAGATTATTTACAATATAGAATTTGGATTGAAGTCAGTCTGGATGTAGACTTAGTTGTCCGTCCGCAAGATTTGGATAAATTATTTATCCTTCACCCGATTTAACCCCATTGCTTTCAGCATCCAATTAGGCAAGGCTTTGTCAGCTGGTCTTTTTCTGAGATCTAGATACCAGCCTACTTTTTTCATAATCGGTACCTTATGTGTCTCCACAAATTCGATGAGGGTGCCATCGGGATCTTCAATATATGCAAATTGGCCTGCCGCTTCCCCCATATCAAAATCCCCACTATCCACTGTAAATGGACAATCATTGGCAATACAAGTACCTCTCAAGGCATCCATACCCGTTATGTCAAAGCACAAGTGAATAAATCCCATATCACCCCACATTCTATCTTTGAATATTTTCTGTGGCGTTCTGTCAGTAGACTGTATCAGCTCTATTTCGGTGGAGCCAAATAATCTGCTGAATGCCCCTTTGCGTGGGGCAGAATGTCTGAGTAGGACTCTCCTGATTGGCTGACCATCATCAAAAAAACTAAAGTCAGACTGGGCACCCTGCTTGTCATATACCACACTGTCATAGCCTAAGACGTTATTATAGAATGCTATAGACTTATCCATATCGCTTACCCCTATGACGGCGCCACATACACCTCCAGAGTGACTGAGTTTCTTAGACATCCAATTGTCAGACTCAACCATCTCAATTAAATTGCCATCAATATCCTTAAGATAAAAATGTTGCTTGCCTTCTGGGGAAGTCATGACAGCAGATACCTCGTTGTCCTTAGAGAGGAAGTCGTGCGATTTGTGTATGTCTTTCGATTTGAACTTAGCTATGTAGATGCCTAAGTCACCTGCCTTAATCTGAAAACTGGGTGATGCACCCTTTCTGGTTGTATACTGCCAGATTTCTGCGCCACCACCGCCCATCATATTCAGGGCAAGGATAGCATGTCTGCTTCTGGGTTTGCCTCCTGTGTAGGGGAGCATGAGTTCAGCCTCAGCGGCCTCATCAAAGACCGGGACATCCATACCCAAATGCTTCCTGTACCAAGACCAGGTGTCATACACTGAGTTATTTCCAATACCGATTTGTTGAATCCCACTAATGATAGGGGTCGTCAATTGGCTTCTCTTCACTAGGCGACTGTCTCAGATTTATAAGCATTGTTTTCAAGCTTAACCTGAATAGCCTTGAAAGCTTCTATCGTTTCTTCGATATCTTTATCCGTATGGACTGACGTCGGAATCAACCTTAATAGAATGACACCTTTAGGGACTACTGGATAGACGACGATAGAACAGAATACACGATGATTCTCTCTTAAGTCATGTACCAATTTCATTGCCTCTTCTACGGAACCCTTCATATATACGGGTGTCACACAGGAGTTAGTACTACCTATATCGAATCCTGCGCTTTTAAGGCCTTTCTGGAGATTATTTACATTATTCCATAG
>CAZIMH010000495.1:0-1909 GCA_964540155.1 uncultured Saprospiraceae bacterium | reverse complement strand
ATAATCACAAACAATCTCTAAGTAGGGTAGCATTAGCACCCAATTTACTTAACTAACAGTAGGCATTAAAGGTCATCCTATACACTGCTCTGATGGAAATACCTCATGTATAATTATCTCGTAGCCGTACATAACGGATAAAAACGGCTAGCTAGGTTGAACCTTCTGCCATGTAAGATTCCTATCCACAAATTCCATGCTTAGTTAATTAAAAAAAAGCATCATTTATTTAATGTATCTTACAAGCAACATTTGAATTTCGTTGGTTTTTACACTATTCCCTTTAGTGAGAGCTTGCCAAGTTGAGATAATTTTATCACTCCTACTTAAGCTAGCTGTCTGTGAAAGATGAATATTACGAGATCGAATCTATAAAGCCCTTCTCTCAGAGTCTCATTTGGAAACTTAATCGGGATTATTACCAAGACAAAGGCGTGACCGCCTGGAGCGAAGATGCTGTTCCACATCAGATGACGAGTAATTCTAAAGTAGGTAAAATCTATGCAGAATTAATTCTAGCCTTTCTAAAAGACTTATCTGCAAAAGGAAAAATAACTGAAACCGTTTACATTCTTGAACTGGGTGCAGGACATGGTCGCTTAGCTTTCCATATACTAAAACACCTACAAAAACTAGAACCTGTCCTAGGAATAGAACTCCCGCCATACTGCTATATCGTCAGCGATATTGTAGAAAAAAACTTAGACTTTTATAGAGACCATCCACAATTTCAAGAATACTTTAAAAAAGGGAATTTAGATTTGGCTTATTATGATGCATCTAATAGTCAAGAGATTTTCCTCCGTTATTCTAAAATTACAATTAAAGCCCAAAGTTTAGATCAGCCAATAGTGGTCATCGCCAACTACTTTTTTGATTCCATTCCTAATGATTTATTTATCGTCAAAGACGGACTAATATCTTCATGTTCTGTTTCTCTTCAGTCTAAAGAAAACCCCAACGACTTAAGCGCTGAGATGCTTATCAAAAGTATGGAACTCACTTATCACAACAACCTATTAGAAAAACCATTTTATGCTGAACCCATTCTAAACGAGATTTTAGAGGATTACAAAGAACTGATTTCTGATACACATTTATTCTTCCCTGAGAGAGGCATGCATTGTATAAAGAATATTAAAAGTTTTTCTACTGAAGGGATGATGCTATTATCTATGGACAAAGGTTTTCATGAAATCCATGATTTGGAGAAGAAGGGAGAACCAGACCTCGTCACACATGGCAGTTTTTCTCTTTGGGTCAATTACCATGCGCTTATCGCTTTCTGCGAAAAGACGGGTGGACAAGTTTTGTTTCCCACGGCTTCCACCTTTCACTTAGATTTTGGTTGCCTATTGTTTTTAGCAGATAGTAGCACCTATTTTAAGACACAAACTACTTATGAGCATTATGTAAATGATTTTGGTCCAGATGATTTTAATAGTATAAAAAAGCTAGCCTACTTGAGTGTAGCTGGGCTGACCACAATGGAACTGATAGCGCTGTATAGATTAAGCACTTATGATTCTACATTTTTTATTAATCTATTACCTCGACTGAAACAAGTTACACAAGCGATTACATTTAATGAGCGCAGAAGGGTAGAGCAAACCCTACATAATGTTTGGGAGATGTATTTCAGTATAAATGAGTCTTATGACCTAGCCTATGAGTTAGCTGGTCTATTTTATGATTTAGGATTCTATAATGAAGCCTTAGATTATTTTCAATTTTCATGGGACTCATTTGGTCCAAAGACAGATATCTATTACAATAGAATATTGTGTTACTACCAATTAAGGCAAGATCATCTTTTTGCCAAAACATTGAAAGAGGCGAAACTAACTTATCCCAATGAAGCTATTTTCGATAGTTTAGAAAATTTGGATATGCGACGGTGAAGATTTAG
>CAZIMH010000494.1:0-1930 GCA_964540155.1 uncultured Saprospiraceae bacterium | reverse complement strand
TTTCGTCTTATAGTCGTAGGAGAATCTACCCAAAAGCATCCGGCCATTTTTAATAAGGTCAAAGAGATGTTTAGAGAAGAGCTAATTCATTTTGGATATGTCGATGATCCCGAAAAATACATTCAATTGTTACAAGCCTCCGACCTTTTGCCGGTGACAGCGATACAAGATTTTTTTGGAATCAGCACCATAGAGGCGATAGCATATGGTGTTCATCCTCTGTTACCCAACAGGTTGGTTTATCCAGAGCATATTCCGGATGAACAACAAGGGTTTTGCTTGTATAATACAGATGAAGATCTATATGAGAAGATGAAGTCCTTTCTTACAAGCAGTAAGCCCTCAGTAGATACTTCTTGGGTAGAAAAATATTATTGGGATAATTTGATAGAGGAATATGATACTGTATTAGGCAGACCAATGCTCGTAGACTAATGGCAAAAGCTCTTGTCTAGAAATACAATCTCTTTTGCTGTTAGTGTTCCAGAATTAATTAACTCCTCATAATTTTTCATAGCAAACTCACAACCATATGACTGGGTAACACACATAGCTATGAGGGATTGGTTATAAGCAATTGAAGCTTGTTTGTCCTTAGGGAATAAATCTAGTGCATCAGAAAAGAAAGAATGTGCAACAGCGAACTTCTTTTTTCGGTAGACTTTGTATCCACTATAAATATATTGTTCAAATAATTTCCTATTCTGGTACTGAGTTTGATACGATAATATGTGTTTGTACTCCTTTCTGGAAGAATTCACGATACTGTCCATTTTTTTAATCCCATAGAAATAGAGAACACCAAATAAAGTTAGAGTAAACCCTAGTGTGATTGCTGTCTTTAAGTTTCTAATTCTTGAGAAATGAGCTTCAGATTTATCTGGCTTTACAGGTTTGGGTTGTATCGTAACCTGAGACAATCTAGAGGAACTGTGATTGTATACGGAGTCGAAGTAGGTGTTTTTACTGGAGGTTCTTATCCTTTCGTTTTCTCTGTAGACTGAACGATTGCTTGACATAAATCCCATAGCTGCAGATTTATAATACAAACATTAGGACTGGAGCATAGGGTTTCAATAAGAATACGATATCGACCAACAGTGAGAAAAACTCTATTAATCTTATATCCTAATCAAGATTGATTAGAAACAATACAATGAATAACAATTGTATCTTCGGCAAGCACTGACAGTAATTATGCAGCAACTCACAGGACTATATATCAAAAAACTCTTTGACCCCTACTTCGAAGCACCCATATCAGTCTGGGAAGACTTTTCCAAGAAGATGATTCATCGGTCTTTTAAGAAGAATGAAATCATAAAAGATGTGGATGAGACAGAGAAGTATATAGACATTATCATAGAGGGTTCTATCGGGGTGTTTTTATGGACGGACAACCATGCCCGATGTGTGGATTTGTTCTATGAAGAAGATTTTAGTTGTGACTATATGTCTTATCTAGAGTGCAAGCCGAGTGAACTATTTACTCAAGCCCTTGAGGACACACAAGTATTTTCTATATCCAGACAGAACATAGATGAACTATACGATGATAATGTTATTGGCCTTAAAATTATGCATGCGGCAACAGGTTCTCTCTTTGTCCATAAGCAACAGCAGCAAATAGCATTACTGACCATGACGGCAGAAGAAAGGTATAAGTACATGATGGAAGAGGCACCTGAAATTCTACAAAGGACCGCCTCTAAACATATCGCTTCATATCTAGGGGTGACACCAGAGAGCCTCAGTAGGATTAGGAATAAGTATGGTTAAGTTAGATATTTTTGTTCTCAGCTGCGACTTTATAATCATCACGCTAATCCTTAAATCCTTAGAATCTAGATTCAGACAATTTTTGGTTGAGGATACTTTTAGTCTATGCTAGTAAGTAAGAGAAAATTCTATTTTCATTCTAAGCTTCTGA
>CAZIMH010000493.1:0-1932 GCA_964540155.1 uncultured Saprospiraceae bacterium | reverse complement strand
AATTCATTCATTCTTAATACCTCCAAGATTAATTATCTAAAAGATAGTCAGGTAATTAGAAGGATGAAATTAAAGCTTATTAGAGCTTTGATGGGCCAAAAAGATTATGTAAGTGCCCTTGATATAGTAAATCAAATTATAAAAGCTAACCAACATGACCAAATAGCACTTTTACAGAAGGGCACTATTTATTCTGAAATAGGGAAGGAGGAAGAAGCATGCCACATCTTTCATGAACTCATCAAATTAAATCCTAAGAATCAATGGCCATATCTGAAGCTGGCTAAAATTAAATTTATAAATGGTCAAGTCAATGAATCATTACAGTTGCTTGGTGATGGCATTAAAAAGTCTAATGAGGTTACAGTCTTAGTATTAAGAAAAGCAGATTATCTAATTAGGGTTGGAAGAAATGAGAAGGCTATCAATCTTCTTAATGAGTATCTAAAGGATGACTCCACCGATGTTAGAATACAGATTCTTAAGGCAAAGGCAATGCTGAACAAAGGAGAATTTGGCAATGCGAAGCAGTTGCTTTTGGATATTAATGTGAATGAGGCAGAATGGAAGAATAAGACAAAGGAAGCTCTTGCAACCATTGCATTTAAAGAATATGATTACGAAAAGGCCATATTATTATTTGAGGATATAATCTCAAGTTCAACTCGTACTTCCAACTTGCGACAAAGGTTAAGTCTTTTATTGCTTCTGAAAGGAAAATTGGTAAGGTCATCAGAGGAGTTAAAGATGGCTACCCAAGAGATCGAATCATTAAAAGTCTCAGGGAAAGTAGGAATTCCTTTAATAGGGCATGCCTCAAAAATCTTAAATGAAGTTAAGCTTAATCCGGAGTTGAAACTTAGAACGATGAGCAGTTTTGGCCTGAGTGGAACTAAAAGGCTCAAGTATTTGGCAGAAATTCAAGATAGTAATCCGAGCTACTTTGGTTCAGCATTGTATTTAATCAATGAGCTAAGAGAACAAAAAGTTTTTGGATCTTTAGCGTCATCTAAGAATATGAAAACAGAGGCCCCTATTCCTCAGACGATTGTGCAGTATTGGGATAAACCTAATCCACCCAGTATCATCAGTGAGGTTATGGATTCATGGAAAGAAATGAACCCGGGATATACTCATAAAGTATTCTCAAGAAATTCTGCTTACTATTTTATAAAGTACAATTATGGAATGGAGTCGGCAAGAGCCTTTGAATCTTGTATTCACCCTGCTATGCAGGCAGACTTATTTAGATTGGCGTATTTAAATAAAGAAGGCGGATTTTATGCGGATGCGGATGATATGGCGGCAAAATCAGTTGAGCCGTTAAGAGTCCGCCGGTCTGAATTAATACTGAAGTATGGAGATTTTGGATGTATTGGTAACAATTTTATAGGCGCGGTAAAGAATAATCGAATAATCAAGTACTCATTTCAGAAAGGCTTAGAAAATTTAGGTACTTATTTTAATGAGGGACCTTGGTTTAAATTGGGTCCTGGACACCTAACAACTTGTATTTGCTACTGTATACGCAATCAAGTAATACAGAATAACCTTTTAGAATTACAAAAAATCCTTGCACTTAACCAAGTAGAATACAGTAAGTTTTTTCATCAGCACCTTTCATTGCCTTATAAGTCAGGTGGTAAAAGCTGGTACGCAACTGAATATATTAGAGACATCAAAAGCAAGACAGCTAATAGCGCAAGCTAAATCCTGTTCTACACCTCAGAATACAGTGGAAACCTCTCCATCAACTTATTGACCTTTTGCTTGACTTCATTAATTAAAGAATCGTTCGTAATATCTGATAGAATGGAATGCGTAAGTTCTACAATCTGTAGGCATTCTGATTCTTTAAGCCCTCTAGTAGTTACAGCAGCAGACCCTATTCTAATGCCAGAAGTCACAAATGGACTTTTGTCATCAAAAGGC
>CAZIMH010000492.1:0-1933 GCA_964540155.1 uncultured Saprospiraceae bacterium | reverse complement strand
TCCTAAGACTATGCAGGTCTGTTGAAAGCCCCTAATACATTGCCATACACTTGATTCAGAGAACCTAAGTTAGAGTTCAGAGATTCCATCTGACTCTTATATTGTCTAGCATCTTCACTTGCTTCGTTCATCGTCTCTACTGTACCTGCTAACGTTTCCATTGCTTCATTCATCTTAGTATAGAAGTTACTCATTCCTTCTAATTGACCCTTGGTTTCAGAAAAATCAACTTCCTGTAGAGCCTTTAGACTTCCTAAGCTAGTAGACATATTTTGTAACTCATTAAGCATCCCACCAAGGTTATTCTCTACTGAATCAGCATTCAAAGGTCTTAAGTCACCCGCTTGAGCACCTGCAGTAAGTGGTGATATATTGGAATTATAGCTCTCTAATCCTGGGTATAACTTCTCCCAGTAATAATCTTTTTCCGGAGGTAATATGCCTAACATGAAGAATAGAAATGCCTCTGTAAGAAGACCAGCTGTAATCATTATGTTACCTAGTGGATGTGAAGTAATCTTCATCCATGCTCCAACCATAACAACCGATGCACCCACACCAATAATCATGTTTTTTAAATATTTAAATCCTTTAGATTTGATAAAACTCATTAGTATAGATGTTTAAAAGTTAGTAATTAACTGATTATATATTATATAAATATTGTCTGTATCTCTTTAGAAATCATCGATAGATCGTCCTAAGAAGGTAAGGGCACATCTAAATCCGACATAAGATTTGGTGGTATCCTGATATTCCCAGTTTCTTGTACCAGTTTGGCAATAGAAAGAAATATCCTTCCATGACCCACCTCTGATGACTTTTCTCTTGTATGATTTAGGATCATCGTCCTTAGCATCATATTTAATATCAGGATTCAAGTCATGCGTATGCTGGTATGCATTAGGATGAAAAGCTGTTTCAGTCCATTCAGAAACGTTACCTGACATATTATATAGACCATAATCATTAGGGAAGTACGCATCCGCTTTTACAGTATAGAAGCCACCATCTTCTGGATAATTTCCTCTACCTGGCTTGAAATTTGCCAATAGACATCCTTTTGCATTTCTGATATAATATCCACCCCATGGATATGGTGCAATCGTTCTACCTCCTCTGGCAGCCCATTCCCATTCTGTTTCCGTAGGGAGCCTGAATTCTTCAGTATTTGGCTCATCTCCTTTAAAAGAATTCCACATGTGAGTTCTCCAGTGGCAGAATGATTTAGCTTGTTGCCAATTGACACCAACTACTGGATAATCATCGAAGGCTGCATGCCAGAAGTAGTTTCTTGCATATGGCTCATTGTATGAGTATGAGAAATCCCTAATCCAAACTAAGGTGTCTGGGTAGACATTTACTTCTCTTTCATTAAGTAATTGGGATCTGACAAGGTCTGGGCTATGCGCCGCTTTTTGCCAATCTATCCATTTATACTTGTATTCGAATTGTCTTGTGTCTAGCGTTCGCTCAGACTCCGACAGCCTCATGTCACCCTCGAAATACATCTCATCGAGGTCTTCCAAAGAGTAATCTAACTCGTAATCCCATATGATTCTTTCATTTCCATACTCGTCTTCTTCTATATCACCCAATATCGTATGAGCAATAGAATCCCTCACCCAATGGACATATTGTCTATATTCATTATTAGTGATTTCAGTATCATCCAAGAAAAATCCGGAAATAGAGATGGATTTTGGCCTCTGGGTATGAGTGGAAAAAATATCCTGGTCACTTTGGCCAATAGTTAGTGTACCAGATGGAATATATACCATTCCGAAGGGATTAATTCCTTGCCAACTAGGTCTGTCTTGTACACCTACCAATTCTCCTGACTGCTCCCTCCCACATGAACTAAGTAGAATAACTACGAAGCCCAAAAAAAACAACGCTTGTCTTTTCATGCTTTAATTAACTGATTTTGCCA
>CAZIMH010000491.1:0-1935 GCA_964540155.1 uncultured Saprospiraceae bacterium | reverse complement strand
CTTACCACCAGTGATGGACTTGCCACCCATAAAGGCGGCTAATGCGGCTTCAGCTTCTCCTTTAGAATTAAAAGCACCTGACTTTGCTATCTCTTGGTGGTTCCCAGCTTTGAGTGCAAGGAAGAATTTCTTCATTGACTCTTCTACTTTCCATCGTTCGGGAAGTGTCTTATTCTTGTTGACAGAGTCCATACCATTATCTCTGGCTTTGGCACTGCTATAGCCTTCACTACGCATGAAGACATTGCCTGCTGCATCCAATAATGCAAAGTAAAATTCACCGTCTTGTTCAAAACTGGAAAAACCCTTGTGGGTCTTTGATAGAGACTTGTTTAAATAAGATTTAAAAGACAAATATTCGTCTTCTCTATGGTTCTTATTGTCCATTGTAGTTTGTTAAATTATTGAGACTGTTAGCTAGTAATCATCGAAAAGATAGGAAAATAACTTCATTCTATCCGCATTTTACACCTTGTGAGTACAAAGCTTAACGCATAGAAAGTATAGTGCTTTCATTATTCAGACATCAAAAATCCGTGAAGGTCACTTAAACTTGATAATCAAATTCTTGAATATCAATGAGAGATACATTTTCCGTATTCATATATGTGAATACTCCTTTCTTATCATCATATCTCTGGTAGGGAACCCAAAATAAAGGGTATTCATCAAATAAGGCAAGGGGTTCAATGTTAATTCTGCAACTGAAATTCACGAATTGCATGAAAAAATCAGTGATTCTATGCCCATCTTCAGTGGCCAGGCGATGCCTTTTCACCTGCATTAACAGTTAGGCTAAGTTTGTTCATTTCTGGCGGTAGTGGGCAGGTGGCAAAGTCTGTAAATACACAAGGCGGATTCTGAGCCAGATTGAAGTCCAACTGTATTTCTGTCTCCCCTTCTGCGGGCTTCTTAGGGTAAATAAACCGTCCACCACCATATGAAGTCACTGCATTCGTCTCATCACCGAAGATGACAAAGTAGCTAGTGCCGCCCTCATCCAGTGCAGCAAGTCGCTGCGCCTGGCCACCTAGCTCAAATTCTAAGTAAGCACTTACAGCATAGTCAGTCGTGTTGCCAAGCACATCAGATATAGGCACCGTCTCTCCCGACTGAGCAGGCACCACTTTAGCCTTCAGGTTGAGCGAAGGATTGACAGGAAAATAAGCGAGGCCTCCGAAATTCAATCTACTCTCAGCTAAGGTGTCCTTCAGCCTAATGCCAAATCGCCCAGCTCTATCTATGATATACCAGTATAGGGATTCATGATTGACTACCGTATGCGGGTACCCTACTTCGACAGGGCCACCGAGGTATTCAGCGCCATTCGCTGTCACTTCTACACCTTCCACCTTACCGAAGAATATCTCATGTCCAGTCTTCTGATAAGCGCCTATCGTCTCCGTCTCCGTAGGAAATATAATCTGATTATCCGCTGAGCCTCCTATGGCATTAACACCTTCTTCTAGCCAGTGCAGCCCTATAACGGACAACCATCCCTGAGGACGAGTTAGACTTTCTAATCGTGATTGTCTTTTTTGGTCTAGACTAGAAATATATGATGGGTCTATCGCTTCTGATGTCAATGCTGTTTTTCGATTACAAGCCATGAAACTGGTTAAAATCAATAAACCTAAAAGGATTCTAATCATGTGTAAATAGTTATGGTAAAAATAAGTCTTATGGATCAAAACCCTACACCAATTTGTGCGCCGAATACTGTATTTACACTTATATTTCCTAAAGTATAAAAAGCAGCAAGTTCTACACCATTTCGGGTTCTATAACCCAATGTATACTTGAGATCAATATCTTGAAAGGCTGAGTCACTTTCTAGTATCCTAAATGCTAATTCAGTTATTGCACCTGTCCCTATTGCACCACCTTTAAAAATTAAAAAATTATCAAACTGTGTTCTATTTAATTCTGAATTAT
>CAZIMH010000490.1:0-1944 GCA_964540155.1 uncultured Saprospiraceae bacterium | reverse complement strand
TGAATACATTCTCTATGAGCGGGATTAAGCTATACTGAGGAATTTCCTTAGATTTTGCCGCCTCTTGAATTTCGATATGTAAGTTCGGTGTATTAATATGACGAAGGTTTTCTAATTGGATATATTGTCTTACCACCTTCATCTCATCTTCTACTGAGCAAATAGACTTTGTTCCATACAAGGTGTATTTTAAAATTTCTGAAAGATTCTCAAGCGCATCATCTGCATGTTCAGATTTGGAGACGGTCAGAGATCGGATATTATTCAATGAGTTGAGCAAAAAATGTGGATTGATCTGAGATCTCAGCAGCTTTAATTCCATTTCCTTATTGACAAGTTGGAGCTCTTTCTGTTCTTTTTGTGAATATATATTGTAGTCTATAAAAAAGTAGATGATTCCAAAAATGATAAATCTAGTTCCAAATAGATACTGATCTCTATAATAGAAGGAAAGCGTCGTGTGCTGAGGATAATTGGAGTGTTCAGTTAAGTAGTATATGATTTTCTGCTCAAGTCCAAATCTAAAAAACATAGGAAGGATAAAACTCAATATGACGCCGACCAGAAGTGGTAACCACTTTTTCTTGCCATAGAAGTAAAAAAAGCTCAAATAGCTACCTATGCTAAATAAAAAGAAGCTAGCCAAGCTGGTGAACTCATAGATGCTACCCTCTACGTCGAGTCTCTCCATATAACCTCTTTTTATCCATGCATGAATACCGCCATCGATTAGATAATAGAAGATCAAATACCATAAGAAGAACTTCCAGAAGTTAAATCGCATCTAACTAAATTTACACGAAAATCAATATAATCTAGTGATTTTGACAATCTACTCGGTAAACTTACTGTATTTATCTGTCAACCTATTGGCTGCCATATACCACATGCTTGAAGATAAGATTCTTAAGTATAACGATCTATTTTTGACACAGGCCTACTTAGATTTAAAATCGTAAGACAATTACTAATTCACGGGTCATTGCTCATTCTTTACTAGAGCGCCATGACTCTCATACAAAACAATTTATCATGAAAAAAATAAATCTTGTTATGTTGTTTTCCTGCCTGTTCGCATGTAGCAGTGTTTTGCATTCACAGATGAAAGATCCTGCAGCGTTTCTTAGAGGTGGAGAAAAGGTCCCTAAAATCATGATTGTAGGCACTTTCCATTTTGGGTATCCTGGTCTCGATAGTCACAAAACTGATGAAGCCTATAAAGTGGATGTCTTGTCTCAGAAAAAGCAAAAAGAAGTCAAAGAATTAGTAGACTATATAGCGCAGTATAAGCCAACCAAAATTCTTGTAGAAACCGGTAAGAATACAGGCTTCCTGATGCATAGATATAAAGCGTGGAAGGCAGGTAAGTATGAACTCAAACGAAAGGAAATCGATCAGATTGCTTTGAGGCTTTTGGATAGATTTAATCTAGATACAATCTATGGCATAGATGCTAATTCGATGAGTAGAGAACTATATAAGTCTAAGGATTCACTTTGTACTAGACCCGTCTTGGACCGTATATACAAAGCCCAAGACTCTGCTTTGTTTGTTAATAAATTTGAAGACAGGTACTGGGAATGGTATGATGAAGAAGATGTTCATACTTACGAGATGAAATTGCTTGAGTACTTTAAGGTGATGAATTCGCCAGCCCATATCAAACGAATGCATGGGCATTATATACTCAGTGATAAGACTGACAATTATAATAGTGTAGATGGCTTGTTATTGAATTGGTATAGTAGAAATCTCAGGATTATGAAGAACATTCAGATGACGCAGCCTACCAGTGAAGATAGAGTTCTAGTTTTGATTGGAGCTGGACATGCTGCTATACTTAAGCAGCAGTTTGAAAGTACACCTGAATATGAATTGATAGAGTTTGGAGAATTGAAAAATTGAAAGCCTTATTAGTCTGCATTTTGTTATATAGATGTGTGG
>CAZIMH010000489.1:0-1955 GCA_964540155.1 uncultured Saprospiraceae bacterium | reverse complement strand
AATTAGATACATTTTTATAAATGTAAGCAGGGTCATCTATATTATTAGTTACTAGGTCTAGTTGTCCATCATTATCTAAGTCCGCATATGCAGCACCGGTAGAATATCCTAAATGGTCCAGTCCAGAGTCACCAGAAATATCTGTGAATGTCAAATCCTTGTTATTAAGGTAACAGTAATTTGATGACTTGGTCGTTTTAAGATTTTTTGCATAGGCAAAAGCAACTTCATTGACACTTTTGTTTTGTGTCTGTGCGGCATACATATCTTTTCGTTGATTGTATACCATATCTTTATCCAGTATATCACGGTAATAGCCATTAGAAATGTATAAGTCTTTCCAACCATTATTATTCAAGTCTGCAAATAGTGCAGCCCAACTCCAGTCAGTCTGGTGCACACCGGCCATTTGTCCAATATCTACGAATGAATTGTTTCCAGTATTTAGATGTAATTGATTTCTCATATACTGGAAGTGATATCCAGTTTCAGCTAGGTTCCAGAATCTCTCTGGGTTCATAGATCCCATCTGTGTTTTCTGACGAAAATTATCTGTCTGCAACATATCTACCACATACATGTCTACGTTACCATCATTATTAATGTCAGCAGCATCCATACCCATGCTAGAAGCTGTTATATGTTTGAATTTAGTATCTATGACATTAGTAAAAGTGCCGTCTCCATTATTCTCATATAATTTATCCGGCTCAGTATGATCTACAGCAACATATATGTCTTGCCAGCCATCCTGATTATAATCCGTAATGCTAATGCCCAGCGTCCAACCATAATTAAGAATACCAGTTTGCTTAGTGACATCTGAAAAAGTCCCATTGCCATTATTATGATATAACCTGTCACTATATTCCATCACTGGGTTATTGAAGTATTCAAAATGGACGTCCTTTTCTTTATTCCTATATCGTGGGTGATTACCTACAAATAAATCTAGGTGCCCATCTTTATCATAGTCAAAGAAGCTTGCTTGAATACTGTAATTGTTATCGTTTATACCATACTCAGCTGCTTTTTCGGAGAAGGTCAAATTACCGTTATTGATAAATAATTGGTTTTCTCTGAGTGCAGGTTGTCTATCATGATAACTCCTACAAACATAGATGTCTAGCCATCCATCGTTATTGACATCAGCCATAGTTACTCCAGTGGACCAAGCACCAGGACTGCTGACGCCAGCGTTTTGCGTTATGTCTTCAAACTGAAAATTTCCTTTATTGAGATATAACTTATTAGGGACTTGATTTCCTGTAAAATATAAGTCAGGTAGGCCATCATTATTGATGTCACCAACTGCAACGCCACCTCCATTGTAGACATTAATATAATCTAAGCTTATCTTAAGTTGATTAATATCTAACGTGTTCGAAAAATTGATACCTGTCTCTGATGGACCTAGTCTATCGAATCGTATATCATCCTTAGGTGCTTTTTTTTGTTCTGATTGGACTAAATTATCAGACTGAGAATCTTGTTTGCAGGAGGGTAATATCAAGATTCCATAAAGTAGCAAGCTTGCAACAAGCAGGGTAAATCTATCCATTTTGGGTTAGCAGTTTTCTTAGGTTGAAAGTAACGAAAGTTTTACAATATTTTGGCGTCAGAAGAGAAGACCAAGACCTAAGTGATTTCTATCAAATTTTCAATTGATAAAAGTTGTCTATAAAAACTGATACACTCTCATAATCAGTATTTTATATATTTTTTTAATTTAATGTATATCCATATAAATCCCTTTCTAGGACGACAGTCTAATGGCAAGGCATGATAAGTAATGATGAACTGGGTTACCTCCGGCACAAATACTCAAATAACATATTATAATAATATATAATATGTATCTTTGTCTGATTCTAGTCTTTCGGCTAGAAGCCCATCCCCTATACAGTCATTACTTGTGACAATCGCAAGTGGTTTTAGCTACTTAGATGAAAGCC
>CAZIMH010000488.1:0-1957 GCA_964540155.1 uncultured Saprospiraceae bacterium | reverse complement strand
TTTTTGATTTTGACGGAGACGGACAATTAGATCTCATTTTTACTGATGGCTATTCTAGCCCAAATACCGTAAATCTTTACGCAAATTTATCACGGTACACTACAAGCAATAACAACATTCAAAATGCGCATCTCAATTTCGTAAATAAAATAACATTTGACCCAATATCTAGAAATCTTTATCTGCTCATAGATGATGAATTATGCAAAGAAGGTTTTGACTTCCATATCTACAATTTAAGTGGGCAAACTGTTAAAAAATCAAAAACTCAATATGGACCTATAACCCTATCAGAAATATATTCTGGCATATATATGTTTCATAGTACAAAACTTGGCATTACTCAATTATTTCAGGCCTTTTGAAATAAATAGATAAGAAATATACGGGGATATCATTGTTTATATCCCCGAGGCAATAATTACAATTTATTATTCTTACATATAAACAAAGTAAACAAGTTATTTATATGCCTCTCATGAAACACATCCTACTACTCTTCTGCTTATTCATTCTAGCCTGCCAACCAAAAGCTGACATTACAGAGACTGCAATTACGCAGGAAGAAATAAGCATCGCAAAAGATTTGATTCAGGGTGCCTTCGATGATTTGTGGGCTGGTATAGACTCCACTAAAATATTAGATTATCACACTGAAGATTTCATCATCCTCGAGAATGGAGAAGTATGGGACAATGACAGAATTAGACAGTTCATGCGAGGTCAACTGGCCAATGAAAACAGGGCTAAACGCATCAACAAGATGGATTACATATCTATTGACAAGTATGGTCCTTCTATCCAGATTGCTTATCACAATAAAGCTGAATTCTATAATCAAGACAGCTTGGTCAATGAAGGGAGTTGGCTGGAAAGTGCAGTAGCAGTGAAAACAGCTGACGGATGGCGCCTGAAAATGATGCACTCTACTTGGAATAAAGGCAAGTAAGGTTATCTTGGCTACCTTAGATGTCGCCACCTTATAAAATACTATCTAGTTATTATACGTTTCCCTAAAATGCAATATTACCGCCCCCTACTCTTCTTATCTGCTATTCTATTTTGTCTTCTAGCTTGTACTAATAAATCATTGGTAAATACGAGTAACTTATCTACTTCTATTAGTGATAATAACAGCAATAAGCTACCTAGCAGATATCAGTTGTATCGTGAATACAATAACAATGATATTCTAGTCATCTATGATAGCAGTAATCCTGCCTTACAAGACAAATTCGAACAACTCACCTCGGCCTTTCAAAAAAGCTTATCATCAGAAGCACAGGAAAGATTCAACATCACTTTCAAAAAAGCAAATCAAACAACAGAAGCAGACAGAAAGGGTAAAATTTTATACTTAGTAGGGAGATTCAGAAATGAGTCACTTGTAGATGAGCTAGAGCATCAAATTTCTTTTGGATTAGAAGATGATTACTTCTCATTCAATAAGCAGGAATACAACGATGATGAGATTCTTGCCATACACAACTACCCTAACCCTCGAGAATCATCTCTTCCTCTAACGCTAATTACTGGCAATGACGAAGCAGCTATATTGGCTGCCTTTGAGAACAGATTAGAATCAGACATCAATTTTCTGTGGAATAGCTATGATTTTTCTGTGGAAGGCAAGGCCACTAAAGTAGTCGGTTCATTTAACCGTCAATGGCAATTACACCCAGACCAGATGTTTGAGTTTAATACGTCCAAAGAACCAGTGGTCTCCAATAGGTATGTAGACATCTATTCTCAAAATCCTGAATTATCACTGGAAGAACTGACGACCTTAGGCGAGTCTATAGAAAAGACTGCTGAGAATATTCAGCGGTTTGTTGGCACCAAGAAAAAAATTATAAGATTCAATTACTACATATACCCTAGCGCAGAATCGAAAGCCCTTCAAATAGGAAATTCTACTCAAGCGCATTTTGACCCAACGAATAACTCAGTACATACC
>CAZIMH010000487.1:0-1957 GCA_964540155.1 uncultured Saprospiraceae bacterium | reverse complement strand
CAGTATAATCCGCTCCCAAATTACAATGTAGCGCCTTCCCACTTCATGCCAGTCATTACAAATACGGACAGGCTACATTTCCAAGCTTACAGGTGGGGGCTCATTCCCTTTTGGGCTAAGGATATTAAGATAGGGTACAAAATGATCAATGCCAGAATAGAAACCTTAATGGAGAAAAGCACCTTTAAGATGGCCGTCGCGCAGCGCCGCTGTTTGGTGCCAGCAGATGGTTTTTATGAATGGAAGAAAGTTAAAGACGCGAATGGTAAGATTGTTAAGCAGCCGTATAGGATAACGACGACCGACCAGGAAGTATTTGCGATGGCAGGCTTATGGGATAGATGGACTGCTCCAGATGGACAGCAGGTTTTTTCCTTTACCGTCATTACGCAGACGCCTAACGAGGTACTGAAAGATATCCATAATCGGATGCCGGCTATATTGACCCCAGATCAAGAAAAATTGTGGCTGTCAGATGATATTCCTCCTCAAGACCTTATTGATATGATAGCACCATACCCTGATGATGCGATGCAAGCCGTCCCAGTCTCTTCTAAGGTGAATAATGTGAGAAACAATGACCCCAGTTTGCTAGCAGAGTACAGACCTGACTTAGGGAAGCCCGGCACGCTTTTCTAGTTTGTCTATTAATTTACCATAACCGCATTATTACTATTCATCACCCTTTTAGTCGGTTTCTTGTCTAGGTGATACAAGTTCTTTTACTTGTCTAGGAGGTATGATAGTGCTTATGATAACCGTTACAGTCGCATTAATTCTTACAATATCTAAGATTAAGTCCGCTCGCAGAAGAAAAGTTAAGGCAGTAGATACCTACAAGATTCAGGCTTACAAAATGCGTTAATGTCGCATTAACCAACAGAATATTACCGACATATTCGACAATGTTGTATTTTTGTAGGAAACTGCAATTAGATGTTAAGCAAGAATCTGAAGTATCTACGTCAAAAGAACAAGATTTCCCAGCAAGGCCTTTCTGATGCATTAGGCATACCCAGAACAACGTTGGGTGACTACGAGAGAGGCAAGACAGAACCCAATATTGCAATGCTTATCCGTATGGGAGACTTCTTCGATGTTAACGTGGACGAATTGGTCAAGCAGGATATGAGTCACAGCGATTATGAAGTCCTCAGAACCAAGGTCATGAAAGTCCTTGCCATCACAGTAGACGAAGAGAACGAAGGCAATATAGAACTGGTAGACACTAAAGCAGAAGCCGGTTATCTAGACAGTTACCATAATCCAGAGTACATCAAAGAGCTTCCACGTATCAAATTTCCTAATATCCCTTCAGGCACATTCAGAGCATTTGAAATTCAAGGGGACTCTATGTTGCCTGTAGAGCCAGGCAGTGTCGTTATCGCCTCGTATGTAGAATCACTGGACGAAGTGAAGGAAGATAAGACCTACATCGTTATCAGCAAATCGGAAGGATTGGTATACAAGCGTATTCGCAAGGATGACAAAGAAAACAAATTGGTGCTTGTCTCAGATAATGACCTCTACTTGCCTTATGAATTGGCCTTTCAGGATGTAGACGAGATCTGGCAGTATTATGCCCATATTAGTTTTAGTGATCAGAAAAAATCAGTGCCTACTAAATTGGAGGTGCAGATGAAAGATTTACAAAAACGGATTATGGAAATTCAAGGGGCGATGACCTAAGAACTCCCTGACAAGTTACTTTCTTTGAAGAAAATGAGAAGGGGAGATAAGCCACATAAAACAATATCAAGGCTATAAATTCTATGGCGACGATGTACCAGGGCCATGGGCCAAGGTGATCCAATAAGGAGGCCACGTCGGGCTTATGAGCTACATAAAAATAGTTAGAGCCAATAGCAAAGTTGACCATAAAGGCGACCACCAGAAATACATTAGTGGCCCAGAAGGCATTCCACAAATCTTTTCTTCTTACCCGATGTCCCATAAC
>CAZIMH010000486.1:0-1961 GCA_964540155.1 uncultured Saprospiraceae bacterium | reverse complement strand
ACGTTCATACCATTACAGTGCCTGTAGAGAAAACAGCGTCTACTTTAGAAGCTTTGTCGATGACTTTTGATAAAGAATCTGATAGTAAGGTAAATCTTCTCATCGGATGGGAGGACACTATGGTTAGTCTACCGATTATGATAAAGTAGAGTATTAAAAATAAATCGCTTATTTGGCGGTAGCTTAGAGAGCAATATGGCTGTAAATATCAGTTGTATTGCTCTTTTTTTATTTCAATGAATGAAGGATTCCATGTGAGAGAATTATCATTTATTATTTCCTTCGCCTTGTTGTTTTATCCTTTCGTTATTCAGTTTGTCGAAGGTTAGTATCTCTTCTTCTGATGTGGTTTTAATTTCGGGTAGTATAGTGTATAGTGCTTTAAACTTCTCTGTCTTTTCAAGGTCTTCCACATTAGTTTCATACCTTTTCTTGTATTTGTTATCTTCTAATTGCAGCGTATAAATCAAGTCATACTTGTAATTGTCGTTATCTTCCTTTGTGAATTTTAGCCAACGTATTCTGTTTTCCCCATAGAAGCGGTAAGCTATTGGAAGGTGGTATTCATCGTTGTTGTTTTTCGCTTTATCTTGAAGAGGCCGGAATTGATATTTTAAATCAAAAAAAGAGAATTGCAACAAGTTGAAAAACTTAATCACTTGATTAAAGTCAGTTTCAAATTGTCTATTCCATCTGTAATATTCCGCCATGAAATAATTTATCTTATGTGCTTTGCCTAACCTTAATAAATCAGATGTGTCCTTTGCATTCCCTAGTTCATTTATGAAATCTATTGACTTGGCATTAAAATAGTTTTCCAGTTTATTAAATTCTAGCTGCTGCTGAAGCGCTTGCATTTCGGTGAATATATCTACTGTAGGATGAACAGACTCTTTGCACGACCAAAAAGTGATTACGGAAATAAAAAGTAATATAGTGACTGTCTTTGCCATTAGATTAATTACTGACATTTTCAATTTTTTGATAGCAAGTCTATCATCTAATCTTTACAAAGTTGACACTCGACTTTTTCTTCCCTTGATAGACAGTCAAGGTCAGAGTGCCTAAGGGTATGTCAGTTATATCTATTGTAGACACCTCCTCCGTAAGTGTGACCGCCTTTAATTCTTGGCCAACACTGTTTGTTATAATGGCCGTACTATTGATTAAGTCACTTCCATTGATGTGTAGTATGTCAGTTGCTGGATTAGGATAGATTTCAAAGGTTACAGATGTAGAGACTTGGCTAAGGCTGGTTGTTTTCAGTGCCCATTCTAATCTATACACTTTATTGGATACTTGCTGGTCGTCCAGCATGCCACCTGCAATGTATTTTAGTGTATCATTCATCTCAGCGATGCCTCTGAGGTCCATAGGTAATTCAGTAACACCAGTCGAAGACCAACCTAGTTTGTCCTCTGTATATAAATCCCAGTGAGTAGGGGATACACCACCGGAACCATTGTATGCGATGCCATCAAAGTTATAAGTAACGGCACTCCCACCTATCCAATGCAATTCATTACCCACAAGAGTGGCTGCCGCACGGTAAACAGCGATGTTTTCGTCTGGTTCACTTATGGACCACTCTATCTGAGAAGGGTCTTGTGGATTGATTATTCCTTTGCGTAGATAAGGCTGAATGTCAAACCCACTAGCTGAGGTAGCACCACCAAAGTAAAATATAGTGTCATTCTGTATGACGCCAGATGCGCCAAATGATCTATACTGGCGAGGCGCAGGGGTGGGAGTTGCCTGAGCCCATGAATCTGTGACAGGATTATAGATTTGGACTTCTCTGATGTTATTATTCGTGTTCCATCCTGTGACAAGCATAATTAAACTATCCCTATAGACAACTTGCACATGGTCATCTGTGGGTACAGGTATAGGTGTGCCGTTATCCAGAAAGATGTTATTCTCTATATCATATATATGTACTGAGTCAGAAGTAATCTCAC
>CAZIMH010000485.1:0-1965 GCA_964540155.1 uncultured Saprospiraceae bacterium | reverse complement strand
GAAGAATATAACAGGGAAGAACAAATAGTATTTGATGCAAAATTCAGTGAGAAAAATAGAGATCAAATAGTCTTATGGAATTACAAAACTGATAAAAAACATTTAATTGAAAAAGTAAATTCAATATACAATTACGACAAGTCTAAAATCAGGCTACTTCAGATTTCTGATAATGAAATTGAGGTGATTATAAAAAATAAATTAGATACATTGAAGGTTAATCTGAAAGATAAATTACCAAGAATCACCAATAAATCAAGTACTGAATCAAAATGGATAATTGAAAATAATAGAGCTGAATATATAGGATATGAAAAAATACTGTTCAACTTTAATAGAAGAAAGACTAATCGATAACACATAGTATTCGTAACATATCCTTAGGAATACCTTAGATACCAAAACTTCGTTAACTGAAATTAAATTAATAGATGCTTTGGGCAGAAGATGAAAATGGAAATAAAATGGAAGCTACCCCAGGTAGTGAAGGAACATGTAGTATCTGCGGAGAAAAGGTTCATTCAAAGTGTGGTGAAATAAATGCCTGGCATTGGAATTTCTTAAACACCTCACAGGCAAGTATGATTGTGTACATCTAGAGAATCTGTTGAATAATAAAAATCATAACACAAATCACTCAACCCCCATCACCAACCCCTCAAAAGCCATCGCATCCTTAACCCTATTCAAATCCCTTTCCCATACAGCCAAAAACCGATACTTAACTTCACTGTTGGCATTTCTAAAAACAAAGGTATGGGTCAAATCATTTTCTATTTGCTCAGGTTGATAGTCTTTATTGGCAATCAATGCCATGCCCATGTCTTCATCATGAAAGGTTTGCTTCCCCCAGTTCATGGCGCATAAGAAATCCTGGCTCTCTATGATTTTGATATCCGGTAGGTGCTTCACAATGCCTGTGGCAAAATACATATCTGGTGGGAGATGCCCACCGAAAACTTGTAGATGTATCTCACACCAAGGCTGGCCTGCCGTAATAGACCAATCTTGAATCAAATCAAAAGTGTGATCCTCTATCTCTAAATCCTTAAAGGTGGTTCTGATTCTGGACTTGTCAGTACCGTTGTCTACTACTTCTATTGTTTTCTTGGTACAGGTGGACAGGGTATACAACGAATCTTTATAATGTATAGCAGGGCTGCCGATGCCAAGTGAGTTGCCCACCTTTAGAATATCTGAGCCCCAATCCATAATGTCATGATAATCCCAACTCACGGTATCCATGACGAGGTCAGCCACCCGCTTTCCATATATGTCAAATCTATGGCGACTGTCTGCATAGAATCTGTAAGCGATAAGATCATTCTCCAGAACTGGCCCTTCGAACATGATCCACTTATTTTGTGGCGTTAAGTCTTGAGGGATGACAACAGATTTTTGAGCTTTGTATGCACCGCTAATCTTATTCTTTTCATCTTTATTAAAAGGTTCTGACTGAGTGAGCAAGACGGCTTGCGTCAATTTTGTATTTGACGCCACTTTATGTGGATCACTACTGGCGGTATTCTTTGCCGTTGGCTGACATGAAATCAGGGCTAAGACAAATATGACGACACTATAGCTGTAAGAGATTTTCATTCCTCTTTATATTTAAACTAGAAAAGATTATTGGATTATTTGTCTTTTGCGAAATTGATGATTAAGTAACTGCCTTTGAAATCTTGATTCCTGACTTCTATGATGGCCCTACCTTCTTCCGCAGGTATCAGTTCTATGGCGGCTCTGCCATTCGCCATTTGTATGACTTGGCTCTTAGTCGGTGTGCCATAATTAATCATCAGCTCGCCTGCGCCATCTTTAGCAAAGTAAACCGGTCTTTCGTAGTCTAATACACGATGGCCATTTTTATCTACGATAAGGGCTTCTATTAGATAGTTACCATTGGGTAACAACTTATAATCTACATGAATACGATTGGCTTTCTCCGCAGGGCTGTACGTATAA
>CAZIMH010000484.1:0-1978 GCA_964540155.1 uncultured Saprospiraceae bacterium | reverse complement strand
TAATAATACTGTCCAAAAACAAAAGCAATCAGGGTAGTATACATCCTACAGCTATGTATACTAATTTCATCATACACAATCAAAAACCAGAACATCATGAAAATTAGAACTTCTTCTAAAATTACATTAGCCATTCTTCTAATACTCAGCTTCCAAAACATAGGAATTAGCTGTAGTTGTGACATGTTTGAACCAGCATTCTGTAAGATGGTCAGGCCAGAACTCAATGTTATTCAAGTCGTCGTTACAGATTCAGCTTCTTATCTAATGGAAGTGAATCTTATAGAAAATTTAAATAAAGAAATAAGTGAAGATACGCTTATGATACTTGGGCAAGATGGGTTTAATTGTGGAGAATGGTTATATCAATTCGAAATTAATGATACTTTAATTCTCGCTGTACTACCCTGGGAATACAACGGAAAAACTTATTGGTACTTAGAAGGTTCATGTGGAATACATTTTCTGAGACATGAAGATGGAATGGTAAAAGGGCAAATTACGGATAACTTAACTTTACAACCATTTCAAGATTTTAAAGAAAATCTATTTGCTTGCTTGGATATGTCAGTGTCAACTGAGGATAATAACAATCTAGCAAGTCAAATTTCTGTGGTTCCAAACTCAATTCAGAATGCCTTTCAAATTTCAATGACTCAAAATCAAATTGACGCCTATGAATTATATAATTCAAATGGCCAACAAATAAAAAGTAGAACGCTTCAGCAATCAGCAAATACCGTTGAAGTAAACGCCAGTGATCTGGGGAATGGGATTTATTATATTCGAATAATAACTTCGAAAGGGATACTAACAAGAAAGATATTGAAAATGTGAAATAGGATTGGGTGATAAGAAAAGAGAGGATGAATCTGAAATCAAATTAGTTTACAAACGGCGATCATAACCTGCGATGGCAGCACACATCATGGCATCGGTGTCACTCCTGATGTCCTTGTAGAAAAAAAACGATAGAAGGTGTACCAGCAGTGAGCGATGAGTTTTTAAAGAAAGCTTTGAAATTCTATTTCTACTCATCCCCAGCCCTTCTCTTCAAAGAGAAGGGAGGAGCCGCCCGCTATATCCATCATGCAAATTATCGTGACGGTTAACCTCTCTTTTAAGAGAGGGTCAGAATTAATGGGAATTGATTCTGGGGTGAGTTTAAATAATCTGCAAGCAAGGCACTAATCATATCTAGAAATATTAAATGAACGAGTTCCAAGAAAGATTTAAGAATTTCGATAATCGAAAACTTCAAAAATTTTAGAAGACGCAGGAAATTACAACTCAATAGCTGTTGAAGCGGCTAAACTAGAATTGACGAAAAGGAACATAAGCGATGAAGATATTCATTCTATAAAAGATGAAATCAAAGAAAAGCAAGACAAAAACGAAATAGAGTGAATCTCAATCAAGTAACTGTACCATCAAGAGATGTAGAGAAATCAATAAAATTCTATGAGAAATTAGGATTGAAATTAATTGTCAAGTCTCTACCCAAATATGCCAGATTCGAATGCCCTATAGGTAATTCTACCTTCTCCATACACCAAACAAATGAGCTACCTAAGGGAGACGGTATATATGTTTACTTCGAATGTGATAATCTAGACGATAAGGTAAATGAACTTAAGCAGCAAGGAATTGAATTTGACCTAGAACCAACAGACCAAAGTTGGTTGTGGCGAGAAGCAAGACTAAGGGATTTGGATGGAAATCAGCTGGTATTATTCTACGCCGGTACAAACAGAATAGACCCCCCTTGGAAATTACAATAACTCCCCTCATTTGGTCTGATAACCTCACTCTTCCTTCTTGACCTATTAGCCCTCCAAAAAAGCATCAGTCTACGAAAATATTATTACACCAGTTCTATACAGAAGTTAGCCTCATTTTTTACTTATTTCCTTGCAGCGAATTGACGTTTCGTCAAATAATAAGATGTAAGCACTCTTTATTGACCAACCAGCCCTCT
>CAZIMH010000483.1:0-1984 GCA_964540155.1 uncultured Saprospiraceae bacterium | reverse complement strand
TTTTAAAATACCTTTTGTTCTTGCTCCTAGCTTTGATTGTAATAGGATTTGTAGCTGTAAGAATGATGAGTAATCCCTTACCAGAAGGACAATCTGGTAGCGAAGCAGATCAGTGGGCTAATCAGATTCAGCAAGCACTTAATAAGCCAGCCTTCGATACCTTGGGATATTTGGAGTGGGAATTTTTCAGAGCTGGGAACAAATACCTTTGGGATAAAAAAAGAGATTTGGCAGTTATCGAATGGGGTGAGAATAAAGCCATCATGAATCTAAAGACACAAGAAGCCATCATTACGACGAACGGTGAAGTACAATCAGGAGATAAGGCTCAATCGTTAAAAGCAAAAGCCTGGTCTAACTGGTGTAATGATTCTTTTTGGATGATAGCACCCTTTAAGATGAATGACCCAGGTACGAGTAGAGCTATAGCAGAAACGGAAGATGGGAAGAAAGGATTAAGGATAACGTATGACTCAGGTGGGGTAACGCCTGGTGATAGTTACTTATGGCTGATGGATGATAAGAATATACCCACTGGTTATCATATGTGGACCAGTATAATTCCAGTGCAAGGCATGTATGCTGGATGGAGTGGATGGGAATCTCATAAAGGCGTATTGTTGTCTACGACACATGAGTTGCTAGGAAAAGAAGTGAAAATGAAAGGTATCAAAGCAGGACAAACATTATCGCAGATGGGGTATAACACGGATCCATTTGCACCACTATTCCAATAAAGAAATCTATGAAAATTATTAGCTATAATCTTAACGGCATAAGAGCTGCGCTGAAGAAGGATTTGATAGACTGGGTAAAAAAAGAAAACCCAGATATATTCTGTGTACAAGAGACCAAGTCTCAGGAAGATCAAGTGCCTCCAGAAATTTTCGGAGATCTAGGATATCATGCCTACTGGCACAGTGCAGAAAAGAAGGGTTATTCTGGCGTCTTGACATATACTAAGGAAAAGGCAAAGAAGGTAGTCGTCGGGATGGGAATGGAGAAGTATGATATAGAAGGACGCGTATTGCGTACGGATTTTGATGACTTCACTTTGGTTAATCTTTACTTACCCTCAAGCACAAGCGGCGCTGAAAGACATGATTATAAGATGGAATTTCTCTCTGACTTTGAGTCGTGGACCAAGAAGCTTCTTAAGAAACAGAAGAAGGTCATCATTCTTGGTGATTACAATATCGTGAGATTGGATATAGATATCCATAATCCTACACGGAAGGATAAGCCGCCTGGTTTTAGACCTGAGGAAAGAGCTTGGTTGCAAAAATGGTTTGACAAGGATTTTACTGACGCCTATAGACATTTACATCCAGATAAGGAAGATGAGTATAGTTGGTGGAGTTATCGATCAGGTGCTAGAAAGAATAATAAGGGATGGCGTATAGATTATATTTCCGTCACACCTAATCTGGCGGAGCGGATTAAATCTGTAAGGCATGGGCATGAAGTCGTTCATTCTGACCATGTAGCTGTGGTGATGGAATTAAGGTAGAGAGGTTAAGTTGTCTACTGGTTAGGGTGTAAGCTTAGATTACCATAATTATCGCTATCGCCATGCACATCATACTCAGTCCAGGGTTATGATGACCATCACTATCTTAATAGTTGCTTCAGCCATATTTTAAACACTTGTATGAATATATCTCTTGTATGTTCTGAACATACATCGTATATTTACATACATGGAAACTGAAATACTTAATATAGCAACTCAAAAGATAAATGAATTGGAAAGTATTGAGTGTAGAATTCTTACAGAAAACATGGGGGAAAATGGAAAATTCTACGATGCTGAAATTGCTATTTATCATGGCAATTTAGAAAATAGATACTTCGCTGAAATAAAGAAGAAAATTGTTCCAAATAATATTCCCCGAATTCTCGAACAGAAAGAAAATGTAGAGCCTCTAATAATAATAGCAGACTATATCACTCCTAAAGCAAAAGAGTTACTAAGGATAAATAA
>CAZIMH010000482.1:0-1994 GCA_964540155.1 uncultured Saprospiraceae bacterium | reverse complement strand
TGATTTATTTATAAATCTCAGAATAGTCGTTCTCTAAATTTGAGCAAATGAAATGTGTACAAATCTTAATTACTACTAACTGGAAGTGTGCAAGATGACAGCTTAGTGGGAGTAACAAATGATGAATTAACTATCATCTAATTAATAACAATTTAATTCTGAGAACATTATGACAACTACAATCCACAGACATCAGATCATCAATATGCTGATGCAATCCTTTGCGCAAAGCGAGCGGATTCAAAATATGCTGAGGTCTAGAAGACCTATACACCTAAGAGCCTTTTTTGAGTACATCTATACTCATGTGAAGAGATGCGGCAGGATATTTATATCTACAGATGAATCAACGTTACTGCTTTTCTATCAGCAAAGTAATCAAGGACAAAACTGGGAACTAATTAAAGCCAAACTCAACCTATTACTCAATCACTTTTCACTTGTCAGATTGAGAGAAACATTAGCAACTATAAAAACTGTCAATGCAATAAGAATAGCACACGCTATTCGACATGGAGATAACGATTATCTATATGTGTGGTTTCTAGCAGGAAAAGAGAAGAGACAAAACTATGCAGGGCTATACGAAGCCATGGAATATCTGAAAGTCGAAAGTAAGATGAATAACTTACCGATTTACATAGAGACTGCTGTACATCGTATGCTGCCAATATACCTTAGAGCAGGATTTAAATGCTATACAGAAACAGAAAGCAATGGTCAACATATATGGTTCTTAAAATATGGAAACTATGAAAAGTAAAATCTCATATAGTCAAGGTGATGAAGCTTTTCTAAAAGCCATGAATGAAAGTGTCAAGGAATACTTTGACACGATCAACAATAAGGACAAACATGGAAACTGGCAATTACACTTAAAAGCTACCCTATTATTTGCAGCTTACATTCTTTGCTATTCCATGATTTTTGTTTCAGAATCATTGACTTCATTAGTTCTATGTTATATTCTCATGGGGCCATTAACTGTATTTCTGGCTTTGAATATAGGACATGAGGCTGCCCATAATATTTTCTGCAGAAGCAAACGATGGAATAATCTATGGGTGAAAATATTTGATTTCTTGGGCGCCAGTAGTCAAGTGTGGGTATACAAGCACGTGCATTCCCATCATGCGCATACTAATGTATATAAGGTAGATCTCGAACTACAACAATCTGAGATTGTAAGAATATTTCCACAAGACGTGCATAGGCGATTTCACAAGTTCCAACATCTGTATATGCCTGTTTTGTACTGCATATACACCTTAGTATGGTTTTGTTATAGGGACTTTATCGATTATAAAAAACTGAGGAAAGTAACAGCCAAGAAACATTTGAGATCAAGTGACCTAAAGTTTTTCGGAGCCAAGGTTATATATATCAGTCGAATGATTGTTATTCCGATTATGTTGTGTCCATTTGACTGGACAGCAATAATATTGGCCTTTGTTATAGGAAATATTGTCTCCAGTGTCACGGTAACGTTTGCTTTGATTTCGACGCATGTCGGCGAGCACTCCCATTTTCCAGAGCCAGATGAAAACGGTAGAATTGGTCACAGTTGGGTACGACACCAATTCCTGACAACTTCGGATTTTTCTACAAATAACAAATTGGTTACTGCTCTATATGGTGGGTTTAATCATCATCTGACTCATCACCTGTTTCCATATGTATCGCATGTGCATTATCCAGCAATAACGGAACGTATTAAAATTATCAGTGCCAAATTTAAGGTAGCGACTTTTCCACAACCTAGCATTTGGTCAGCAATCCAATCACATTTCAAATTACTTATAGAACGTTCTAGAATGGGACAACCAACATTAGAATGGATGGAAATGTAATCTCTTATATTACTAGCCAACATTAATTAAACAACTCCAAGTTATTTATTAATCTAAAAACAAACTTATGCCACCTTACTCATCAAATTAACTCAACCAACAGCTTCTCACAAATCGATTGGCTCAAGACAACATTGGATAGAT
>CAZIMH010000481.1:0-2002 GCA_964540155.1 uncultured Saprospiraceae bacterium | reverse complement strand
GTAACTGATTACGAATTCCCTTCCGATGATCCAGCTGAGGGCAAGTAGCATCTGCAATTATTCATAAAAAATAAAAAGCCTTACAACATCAATGTTGCAAGGCTTTTTTTGCTATTGCCCGATAAGAGGGGGTATTAATTAAGCTAATCCATTAACAAACTTTGTCAGTTTGCTTTTGACGTTAGCTGCTTTATTTTTATGCCAATTGTTATTCTTGGCTAGTTTATCTATCATGCTGACCACCTTAGGGAGGAACTTTTGTGCTTCAGATGCATCAGTCATCTCTCTCAATTTCATGATTGAAGTTCTTGCAGACTTCTTATAATATCTATTAGAGAGCCTCTTCTTAGCGTCTTGTCTGATTCTTTTTTTGGATGAAGCGTGTTGAGCCATGCTATTTCTTTAAAAATTTTGAAGTGCAAAAGTACACTATTCTTTGATAACCATGCATAATTTTTTCCTTTACCGCCCTACATGCCACATTATCTAATCAAAAAACCTACATTTTTGTTATTTGCAATACAGCTTTGTATTCATCGGATTGCCTATTTTCACATTATAATTATTCAAATCTAACATTCAGATAATACGATTATGAAAGATTACTCCTACGTATTCAATGCCCATCCAAGCTTTATAGAGGACATGTATGCTAAATATGTCAATAGTCCAGAGTCAGTAGAAGATGGCTGGAGGGTATTTTTCGAGGGATTTGAGTTTGGTAATCAAGCGCCATCTAATGGGAATGGTATTAGCTTGGGCGCTGCAGGCACGTCGTCTGCTAGCACTAACCCTTTGTTTTCCTCTAACAAGGAGTTTGCAGCTTATTCTATTATAAGTGGATTCAGAAGACGTGGACACCTTTTATCTACTACGAACCCAATACGTACCAGAAGAGATAGGAAGCCGCATCTTTCATTACCAGATTATGGTCTTTCAGATGCAGATTTGAAAACGACCTTTGTCGCCAGTGAAGAGATCGGATTAAAAAACGGGACACTTCAGCAGATCATAGACAAATGTCATAAAGTGTATGCTGGAAATATCGGTTTTGAGTATGCGCATATTGAAAACAGAGAGAAAAGAGTATGGTTAAGAGAAAAAATAGAAGGTAGGAACCTGGATGATGGCTATGGACTCTCATTGGATGTCAAAAAAAGGATTCTGGAGAAGTTGAACGGTGCGGTCATATTCGAGAAGTTCTTACACACAAAGTATATCGGCCAAAAAAGGTTCTCTCTTGAAGGTGGTGAATCTACGATTGCAGCATTGGACTGTATTATCAATACTGGTGCAGAAGAAAATGTAGAGGAAGTAATAATTGGTATGGCCCATAGAGGTAGACTTAATGTATTGGCCAATATTATGGGTAAAACTTATGCAGAGATATTCAACGAATTTGAAGGATTTTCTATCCCAGACCAAAGCTTTGGTGATGGCGATGTAAAGTATCACTTAGGATTCTCATCACTTGTAGATGCAGGTGGCAAGAAAAAAGTGAGTCTTAAATTGGCCCCAAATCCTTCTCATCTGGAGGCTGTAAACCCCGTAGTCGAGGGCTTTGCAAGAGCGAAAGCTGACATACATTTTAACAGTGATTATGATAAGATCCTGCCTATCTTAATACATGGTGACTCTGCAGTGGCCGGTCAGGGAGTGGTGTATGAGACAGTTCAGATGAGCCAACTCGAAGGCTATTACACAGGAGGAACTATCCATCTTGTCATCAATAATCAAATTGGATTTACGACAGACTTCGATGATGCACGGTCTTCTACGTATTGTACAGCAGCTGCCGGTATCGTACAGGCGCCAGTTTTCCATGTCAATGGAGATGACCCTGAAGCAGTCATATTTGCTGTAAAGTTAGCGACCCAGTATAGACAGAAGTTTAACAATGATGTATTCATAGACTTAGTCTGCTATAGAAAGCATGGTCACAATGAAGGAGATGATCCGAAATTCACGCAGCCAAAGATGTACGAGATTATCAATAATCATC
>CAZIMH010000480.1:0-2004 GCA_964540155.1 uncultured Saprospiraceae bacterium | reverse complement strand
TGCATAACATAAATAGGTTATGAATCAGAGGTTAAGTAATTGTAAACTGTGTTAATTGAATATTAACTCCCTCTGTTTGAAGCAACTCAAATGAGTGGTTAATTTTCTGTTTGTTAGTGAGAAAGGGGACCTAACCTTGGACAAGGTAAGATGTGAAATATCCTTATATACTTAAGTTACTGACCTAAAATCAGAAGTCCTTCAAACAGGAATCAAGTATTATTCCTTGATCCAGTCAAAATTACCTTGGTAGATTACTGAGAATCCAATGGCAACTATAATTGGCGCCAAAGCGGACAGGAGCATCCATTTATAAAAGGATTTTGGCACCTTGGATTTTTGTACTTGTTCTACTAAGAGTGAGAATCCTAGTAAACTGAATATAACTGCGCCCATTATGACGCAAATCAACAAGCCTAGATATTCACTGAGTAACCATATCAGTGAGTAAAAAATTACCTGAACGAGAAAGCCTTCTTTGTAGTAATCACCCAAGAAGAATACTATGTTTTTCTCTTTTTCTTCTCAGCTGCTGGAAACAAAATATTATTCAGTATCAGTCTGTAGCCAGGAGAATTGGGGTGTAAATTGAGGTCAGTCTCTGGATCTCCGACATGATGCTTATAGTCCTCTGGGTCATGACCTCCATAGAAAGTCCAGGTACCAAAGCCGTAGGTACCATGGATATATCTGGCTTCATCTACGGCATTATTCTCACCCATTATGAGTACATCTGATTTGACCAGTGATTTGGGATAGGCTGTTGTCTGGCCCATAAATCCCTTTATCGTCGTTGTATGATTTTGTGTCAACATAGAGGGTATAGGGTCCCATTTAGCTGAAAAATCGAAAAGTGTGAAGTAATCATTGGTTGGACTTACCTTTCTTTTTCTATGGTCAATGGAGGAATACTCATATTCTAGTGGGTTCTTGACCAGTTTCCAATCTTTAAAAGCAAACGTCTGACTAAAATCTATCTTGCTATCTACGTCTGGGTCTGCCCCATCGCCATCATACATCTCTGCACATATATCATGCCCTTGGCAGGCTAGCGCTATATCATAGGTATCCGTAGCACTGCACATCGCAAACATAAATCCACCTCCAGAGACATATTCTCTTATTTCCTTTACGACGTCTAATTTGAGCTGAGATACTTTTTTGTAGCCTAAGTCAGAAGCCAAAGCTTCCATCTTCTGTTGATTAATCTTGTACCAAGGCCTATTTCCTTGAGAATAGTAGAACTTACCATATTGGCCAGTAAAATCCTCGTGATGCAAATGCAACCAATCATACTCTGCTAATTTATCTTCTAGCACCTCCCTGTCATATATCGTCTCATAAGGTATCTCTGCATATGAAAGTACCAAGGTCACTGCATCATCCCAGGGTTGTACCTTTTCGCCTCTGGCATTAAAGTCAGGGGTATAGACTGCTATCTTAGGCGCTTTCTCCAGTTTGATGGTTTCCATATTCTTTTCAGGGTCCGCAATTTGCTGTCTCACACTAGCAAACTGGGCATTTGAGATTACTTTGTAACTCACACCTCTTGTCTTACACTCCTTTTCGTAAAGTGCTTGGTGCTCGAAAGCAAATGAGCCGCCATCATAATTAAGCAGCCAGTAAGCTTCCGAATCAGTATTGAGCACCCAATAAGCAATACCATAGGCTTTTAGGTGATTTTTCTGATTATCATGCCCCATAGGTATAATTATATAGGAAGCTTGCATACAAATGGAAACAAGGAGACAACTTAATAGAGGAATAAACCGTTTCATATCACATATTTGATGTTACAATATTAGCACTATTACAGAACGCTAGCTACCCTATCTGAGTTTTTCTTAATGCATGCTTACGACAATCTTAACAACTCCTTGTTGTTTCACTGTCAGATTATCATACATTAAAAATATTTTTAATATTTGTAAGTTAAAATTTGTGATTCCTGTTCATATCATACTTTAATATTGGAAAATCTTCAACTATCATATCCTAGCTACT
>CAZIMH010000479.1:0-2010 GCA_964540155.1 uncultured Saprospiraceae bacterium | reverse complement strand
CAGTAATCTAAAAGCCAGATATAAGTTATTAAGCAACCTTCCTATTAAAATCACAGATGATGCACACTTTCAAATTGTACTTCCAATTATCAAAAGCATCTAATAATGAGAGTCATTATTCTAGAAGATGAAATTCCAGCATATGAAAAATTATGGCGTTTGGTCCAGCAGTATATTCCTGATGTAGAACTCGTTGGCTGGGGGCGGTCAGTGATTGAAGGCAAACAATTAATCACCAAGGAAGTCGACCTGATATTCTCAGACATCGAATTGTTAGATGGGCCTTCGTTCAACATCTTTGAGGGCAGCCATATTTCCAGTCCTATTATATTTTGTACAGCTTTTGACAATTTCTTATTCAAAGCCTTTAAAACTAACGGCATCGCTTACCTGTTAAAACCGTATACAGAAGCGCACTTTACTGAAGCGCTGGAAAAATATCGTTCCCTTTTTGGGAAAACCCAAACTATAGACAAGAATTTACTGCAGGAGTTGCGGGCTATAGTAGAAGTCGAACAAAAGGATTATAAGACTAGATTTTCTATAAAGAAAAAGGCAGGTATCAAGATTCTTAATACGGATAGTATTACTTCTTTTGAAGCCAATGGGGATTTTTGTGTCGCTTATGATGAAGCTGGCGACAAGCATGTAGTGAATTACACGGTAAGTAAAATAGAGGAAAGCATGAACCCGAAAAAATTCTTCAGAATCAACCGAAGTGAAATCATTAATATCGATTATGTCCAAAAGATTGAACCCCACTTCAAGAATAGGATGGCAATTTCACTCACCAAGAGAAAAGACATTATATACACCAGTACAGCCAAAACACCATCTTTTCGTAAGTGGTTGGATGAATAAGGAGCTTATTAAGCGATAGTAAGTTACGCTAGCTTATTCAAGCCATTTTTTAAGTCAGCTATCAAATCTTCTGGGTCTTCCAGGCCAACGGATATACGAATGAGACCCATGACAATACCCATCGCCTTGAACTTTTCTGGTGGTAATTCTTTGAGATAACTTATGGCAGGTGCATACACCAAGCTATCATGTCCGCCCCAACTTACGCCTAAACTGAATAGTTTGAGTCCATTAACAAAGGTCTTGATGCTGAGCAAGTCATCAGTATTTAATTCAAAACTCAATAAGCCACTATAACCTGTCATTTGTGCTTTACCTAAGTCATACTGCTCGAAGCTTTTCAGCCCTGGATAGTATACTTTGCTGACCATAGAATGATTTTCTAGAAATGAGGCTACAGCCATAGTGTGCGCTTGTATTGCTTTCATTCTAATGGACAAGGTGCGCAGACTTCTGAGCACAAGCCATCCTTCGAAAGGCGCCATCTTGGCCCCTAGTAGTTCATGTTCCTTATTTAATATGGCATCTGTAGTCTGACGGTCACTAACCACCACACCTGCTACTATATCACTATGGCCTGCCAGATATTTGGATACAGAATGCACCTCTATATCGATACCCATCGTCAATGGTTTTTGGAATATCGGCGAAGCCCAGGTGTTATCTATTACCGTCTTGATGTTATGTTGTTTTGCCAGCTTTGATATGGCTCTGATATCCTGCAAAGTCAAGGTCAACGAGGCCGGACTTTCCAGATAGATTAGAGTCGTATTATCTTGTATGGCCTCCTCGAATGCAGATACATTACGACCATCCACAAACGTCACTTCTACATTAAATTTAGGGACCAAGTAGGTGCTAATGAAGGTAGTCGCTGGTCCATATATATCCTTCAGCGTTATCATATGGTCTCCAGCGTTGACACAGTGAAGGATAGCACTAGTGATGGCGGCCATCCCAGAAGCACAGAGTTTTGCTTTTTCTCCCCGGCACAAAGCGGCAATTTTCTTCTCAGCTACCTCTACGGTGGGATTCATTAGACGAGAATATATATGTGCTGAGTTCTTATGGTCAAAAGCTTTGTCTATCTCATCCCAGCCATCAAAAGTAAATAAGGAGTTCTGATATATAGGAGGCACTACAGACCCG
>CAZIMH010000478.1:0-2011 GCA_964540155.1 uncultured Saprospiraceae bacterium | reverse complement strand
ATTGAGCTGCATCAGATTTCTCATCGAATATTTGGACTTTATTGACAGCATCTGCAGGTAGATTTCTAGTTGCAATAGTCGGGTCATCACCGAAAAACTTCTTGCCATCTACTGTGACCTTTTGTACTTCTTCACCTTGTGCTGTGATTGTACCATCGTCATCTACTTCTACGCCTGGTAATTTTTTGAGGAGGTCTTCCACCACTTCATTGGGTTGGGTCTGGAAGGCGGCGGCATTATATTCCAATGTGTCTTTCTTGACTTGGATGGGTACATGTTCTCCTTCTATCTCTATCTGCTCTATTTGAGTACTAGATGTCTGTAGCACGATGGGTTCTTGCTGAGGAGCGGTGCTATCGTCTATGTTTATAGGCTGAGAATATTGGTCATATCCTAGGTAAGTTACTTGAAGTATATATTCACCATAATTGAGATCTTGAATCTTATATCTTCCTTCTCCATCTGTAAGACCAAAGCTCACGAGGGTGGAATCAGCCTGGGATAGAACGACAACAGTCGCACTAACGAGGGTCTCGTTATCCTGAGCTTTCACCGTTCCTGATAGATCGATGCTCTGACTAAATAATGAAATAGACAAGCAGGCAAGAATAGAACTAAACAGAAAATTCTTCATTGGAGTAGGATTGATAGTGAGTAGAGTGTGAGGAATGAAATCAGCTTATCCGCCGAATCTTCTGAATCTACCACCTCTACCACCGAACTCTTCTTCCATTTCCTTTATCTTCTCTTCTCGCATGGTATTGAATTCTTCTTCCGTTACTTTTTTACCTTTTGAAGGTTTTACAATCATACCATCTTCTAGTGCTTTAAGCTCAATATCAGTTGCTGTAATTTGTCTGGTTCCCTCATCAAAATCCATGTGAAGTATCATCCCAGGCAATCCATTGTAGTGATTAGGACCAGCAGCTACTGGAATCATAGGCGTAAACCAAGCTACTATATTTTCAGTGCTATCTTGGAAAGTGGCTTTCTGACATAGATATGAGCCTACCTGCTTCTGCTCTCCAGTGATTTTCCACTTAATAGGGTTTCTTTCTCCTTCTATAAGAAAGTCCTTGCCGAATAGATTCCTAGAATCCACAGAGAAGCCATCGCCAATATTGGTATAGTACTCACTGTTGGCATTTCTACCTCCGAATCGGCCACCTCTACGTCCTCGTCGACCTTCACCTCTAAATTCTTGCTGCTTCTCCTTCTCTGCCTCTGTCTTAGGCTTTGATTTGTATAATGCCTCTTGGCCGTTGAAGTATAAGACCTTATTAGATTCCCGGAATTCAGGTATACGGTCCTTCATAGCTTCCATTTCAGGCGGAAGATTCTTGTGTATATTGATTTTCTCTAGGTAAACGATCTCTCCAGAATTGTTCTGCGCAGACAACGTCATTGCCATGAATAAGGCTAAGAAAGTGGTTAATATGAGTCTCATAACGATAATTATTAATTGTGAAGCAAAAATAAGGCTTCATGTCCATCCATTTGGATGTTCAAAATAGCTTAAGGTTTAATTAACCGACGGGAAAATATGGGATAAAAAGTGTCGCAAACAGTATAATTTGATATTTATCCCCTCGACACTAATGCTTTTTGGTCTAGGGTATATGGTCAACCTATATTAGGCATGGTCTAACCCTAAACCTTATACCCTATACCAATCTAAAACCTCATCTTTGCGTTATGGGACATTTGAATTACAAGTACATGGGGGAGGGCCATCCAGTCATCATCCTACATGGACTTCTTGGTATGCTCGATAATTGGAAGACGATAGGACGAAAATTATCAGATAGCTATCAAATCTATCTAGTGGATCAGCGGAATCATGGGAAGTCATTTCATTCTGATGAGTTTACATATACGCTATTGGCGGAGGACCTGAAGACTTGGATGGATGAGGAAGAGATTTCTTCTGCACATCTAATAGGACATAGTATGGGTGGGAAGACAGTGATGCAGTTTGCTCAGATGTATCCTGATAGTGTGGACAAAACTG
>CAZIMH010000477.1:0-2033 GCA_964540155.1 uncultured Saprospiraceae bacterium | reverse complement strand
TGGTCTTAAAAGTAGGCGACAAAGCGCCAAGTTTTATGCTTAAAGATTCTGGTCTGAATGATGTAGATATATCTGCTAGTTCCGACCAAAATACTGTACTTCTTTTCTTTCCACTTGCTTACACAAGTGTATGTACTACTGAATTATGTACTATGAGAGATGAGATGTCCGATTATAATGACCTCAATGCACGCGTCATTGCCATATCAGTGGATTCTCCGTTTACATTAGCAAAATTTAAAGAGGATAACAACCTCAATTTCACCTTATTATCTGACTTCAACAAAGAAGTAAGCAGAGCTTACGATGCGATCTATGAAGATTTTGTCGCAGGCTTGAAAGGTGTCTCTAAGCGTGCGGCTTTTGTTATAGATAAGAATGGCGTAATTAAATATGCTGAGGTATTGGAAAATGCGGGGAATTTACCCAATTTTGAAGCCGTTAGAAAAGCATTAGCTAAATTGAACTAACACCCTTAATACTAGAATTCATATGACTAAGAAAAATGGTTCCACAAACACTATACTTGCCTCTGAGATAGAAGAAGTAATGCAAGTAGAGGAGACGACAACCGATTTAGTACATTCACAGCTAGTTGTATATAATGACGATTTCAATACTTTCGATTGGGTCATCCAATGTTTTATGGAAGTATGCCAACATACATTCGAACAATCTGAGCAATTATCTCTATTAGTTCACTACAAAGGAAAAGCAGTAGTCAAAACAGGAAACTTTGACATATTGAAGCCTATGAAAGATGCACTCGTAGAGAGAGGACTATCTGCTGTTATAGACCATATGGTCGAGCGATAGTATAATACATTTACTTCATGCCATATTATCTACCAGAGGGGGTAGAGTTTTTTCCACATCCATACTATTCTGATGAAGAAGGCTTGCTTGCTATTGGGGGCAACCTGACACCAGAAACCTTATTAATGGCCTATCAATGGGGTATTTTTCCGTGGACGAGTGAAGACCAGCCTTTGTTATGGTGGAGTACGCATCCCCGATGTGTCCTATTACCATCCCAAATTAAGATATCGAAGAGCATGAGATCTATTCTCAATAGTCCCGATTGGCGTTGGACTATGGATACACAATTTCCAGAGGTAATTCATCGATGTAAGGAGAAGAATAGAAAAGGTCAAGAAGGGACCTGGATATTTACAGAACTAGAAGAAGCCTTTATAGAATTACATCATCGAGGTTATGCACATTCTGTAGAAGTTTGGTACCAAGATGAGATGGTAGCAGGGCTCTATGGGTTATGTCTAGGCAACATCTTTTTTGGCGAATCTATGTTTACTGACATAAGCAATGGGTCTAAATATGGATTCATTAATCTGGTAAAGTGGTTAGAGCAAAGAGGATGTACTATGATAGATTGTCAGCAAGAGACAGCGCATCTAATAAGCATGGGCGCCACCATGATTAGTGCAGAGGCTTTCCATAAGTCGCTGAAAAAAAATATTTTCGCACCAACAAATCGTGGGTCATGGACAAAGCAAGCGTCAGACCCTAATTAGGCACACTGAAGAATGATAGACTATACAAAATACACCTTGGACAATGGTCTGACGGTAATACTCCATAAAGATGACAGTACACCACTAGCCACTGTCAATGTACTCTATAAAGTGGGTGCAAAAAATGAAGATCCTGCTAGGACAGGCTTTGCACATCTTTTTGAACATCTCATGTTTGGAGGATCTGAAAATATACCTGACTTTGATACACCAATCCAGCAAGCGGGTGGAGATAATAATGCCTTCACCAATGCTGACATTACTAACTTTTACAATATCGTCCCTGCAGATAATCTGGAGACTGCGCTTTGGCTAGAGTCAGACAGGATGCTTCAGCTGGATTTCTCACAACAGAGTTTGGATATACAGAAGAAGGTGGTCGTAGAAGAATTCAAGGAGACATGCACTAATAAGCCGTATGGTGATATGTGGCATGAATTATCAGGGCTGGCATTCACCACACATTCTTACAGGTGGCCCACCATAGGATTGGTACCAGAA
>CAZIMH010000476.1:0-2034 GCA_964540155.1 uncultured Saprospiraceae bacterium | reverse complement strand
TTATCTGTCTTATAAGTGGATAGATAATGAAAAAATGGATTAAGAAGCCTGGCTGCAAAGTCGGGCTTTTTTTTTGCTACTCGGCTAAGCTTTTTACCACCAATTCTGGCGTTTCATTTGTAATATTCAAAGCCGTCAAAAACAACTGCACAATAGAATATTGACCTAGACCTTGCATCTTCTCCTTACATTTGAGCAAAATTCAATATATGCTCAAGAGTATATCCCCGATAGATGGAAGATACGCCAACAAGACAAAAAACCTCCAAGATTATTTTTCTGAATATGCACTCATCAAGTACAGAGTAATAGTTGAAATTGAATATCTAATAGCCCTAGCTGACTTAGACTTGCCTCAGTTAAAAGAATTAAAACCAATACCTGAAAAGCTTAAGTCCATCTACGTTCAGTTCTCAGAAGAAGATGCACAGGCCATAAAGTCTATAGAAAAAACCACCAATCACGATGTGAAAGCGGTAGAATATTTCATCAAAGACAAACTGACTGAGATGGGATTGGATGCACAGTTAGAGTGGGTACACTTTGCACTGACTTCACAAGACATCAATAATACAGCAACACCTTTACTCCTGAGAGATTTCCTACAAGATCAGTATCTGCCAGAATTAGAATCTATCCTCAGCACGCTAGTCGCTTTGTCTGAGCAGTACAAGAGCATTCCTATGCTAAGCCGTACACATGGCCAAGCCGCAAGCCCTTCCACTGTGGGTAAAGAATTGAGAGTATTCATAGAACGCATTGTTAATCAGAAATCACAACTGGAGCAACAGCCTATCTACGCCAAATTTGGTGGGGCGACAGGCAATTTCAATGCACATCATGTTGCGTTCCCAGATATCAATTGGCCCTCATTTGCAGATAAGCTTATTACACACTTAGGGCTTAAGCGTTCACAATCTACTACCCAGATCGGACACTATGATGACATAGCCGCTATCATGCAAAATGTCTCTCGTATCAATACCATACTTGTAGACCTAGCTAGAGATATGTGGACATATATCAGTATGGATTACTTCAAACAAAAAGTGGTGGCAAACGAGGTAGGTTCTTCCGCCATGCCGCACAAGGTAAATCCAATTGATTTTGAGAATGCTGAAGGTAACTTTGGAATAGCAAATGCAATGGCTGGATATCTGGCCAACAAGCTACCAATATCCAGATTACAACGAGACCTGACTGACAGCACAGTTCTTAGAAATCTAGGTGTCCCATTTGCACATACGACCATAGGATTCAAATCTTTATTGAAAGGATTAGGTAAGGTGGAGCTCAATGAAACTAAGTTGAAATCTGACCTTGAAGCTAATTGGCCGGTTGTTTCAGAAGCTATCCAAAACATACTCAGAAGAGAAGGATATCCTAAGCCATATGAAGCACTAAAAGCCTTGACGAGAGGTAATGCCAGCATCACTCGAGAAAATATTCATGCCTTTATAGAAACTTTAAACGTCGGTGATTCGGTTAAGAAAGAGATGAAAGCTATCACCCCACATACCTATACTGGATATCATTAACAATTAAACCATATGCTCAAGAAACTAGTTAAAATACTCTTCAAGTCGGGCAAGAAAGCAACTAAAACCACGAGCCAGTCTATGGACATGCTGGATAATCTTATAGAGAAAGAATACATTACCAGTGCCGTAGATAATCTCAAAACTTCTTCAGGTAAGATTGTAGAGAAAGCAGGGATGGTCTATCAACAAACAAAAGATGTGATTAGCGATAATATAGACGCTGAGAAAATCAAAGAAGTCGGTGAGAAGATTGTAGAAAAAGGAAAACAAGTTACCTCTGGCCTTTCTGATAGGATGGAGGACACGGCATCCACACTAAAAAATGTAATGGAAGAGGGTGAGAAGATGGTTAAAGATGTTCTGGATTCCGAAGAAGAATAAGTATTCTGATTAGCGCAACTAAGATGCACTAAAAATCAGCAGATTCACCTAGATATCAATGCTAAACTGTTATCGAAAATGAGCAGTTTCCACATTTAGAATCTAGCTAATC
>CAZIMH010000475.1:0-2035 GCA_964540155.1 uncultured Saprospiraceae bacterium | reverse complement strand
GACTCTCACCCGTGGCATTGGCATATCTTCCAGCAAATTCGAAGAAAGGATACTTAAAAACATTGGCAGCAATAATTATCCATAATAATGCAAAACCATAATTGGCTCCTGCTCTCGTACTCTGTACCAAATGCGAAACTCCTATAGCCATACTGGCGAATATGAGTCCTGGTCCTAGGACTTTCGAAATTTTATTCCAGTTCATGGTGATGCGGTTATGGTATACATCCTTGCTAAGATAGCTATTTGGGACAATTCTGTAGTAGTTGTGGAAGTAGCAGAAGCTCTTGATTGATGTCAGGAAATTCAATTTTACACAGGCTCATTTAGAAATTTCTGTGAATTATAAAATATTTATCATAGTTTTGGTGTACTAATATACTAATACACTTAAATGACATGATTGATATTGATAACATTTCATTCCGGTATTCTAAAAAGAAAAAGCTTTTTCATGGCTTGACACAGAAATTCGAACCTGGCAAAATATATGGACTGCTAGGAAAGAATGGAACCGGAAAGAGTACATTACTGAAACTGATTAATGGACTTATTTTTCCCAAGGAAGGAGAGATTAAGGTAGACCAATATGTTTCGAGACATCGGCATCCAGATATGTTAGAGAAGATATTTTTCCTTTCCGAGAATTATCAATTGCCAGCTCTCACTATGGGTCAGTTTATTAAAGCGTATTCACCTTTCTACAAGGATTATAGTCAAGATCAGTTTGAAAAATACATAGAGACCTTTGAAGTGCCCACTGATAATCGATTGGATAAATTATCTATGGGACAGAAGAAGAAATTTATAATCTCCTTCGGCATAGCAACTAATGCCAACTATCTCTTGATGGATGAGCCAACTAATGGTCTGGATATCCCTTCAAAGAGTCAGTTTAGAAAAGTTATTGCTTCAGGAATGAGAGAAGATCAGATCATGGTGATATCCACACATCAAGTCAGGGACCTGGGCAATATGATAGAATCTGTTATAGTCATAGATGATGGCCAGATTATTTTGTCTCAAGATATTTTTGATATCGGAAACAAATTAGTTTTCCAGAAGTCTCTTCATGAAAACAATGATGAGTCGGCTTTGTATTCAGAATTTTTGGGTGGTGCCTACATCCATATATATCCAAATCACAATAATGAACCTAGCGATGTTGAATTAGAAATTCTTTTCAATGCAATTATTAGTGATAAAGATTTAATCACTCAAAACCTAAGTTAATGTCAATGTTTAATTTACAACGATTTTTTAGTTTGATAAAGAGGGATTGGATTTTGCATAAAAAGCAATTCTTTACTATCGCTATTATTTTAATGGCTTATTGTATTTTTCTAATGTTGGTGGGAAAAGATTCGCAAGCTGCAACGCTTCTAGATTTTAATGAACATGTCACTTACTTGCCTGAGATTATCTTACTTAATATGTTAGGCTTGGTAGGATGTTTTGTAACCTTACTCATCTTCAAAGAATTAAGGAAGCCAGAAGATAGACTCAATTTTTTACAACTTCCAGCAAGTCATTTTGAGAAGTTTCTTTCTAAATGGATTTATTCTTTTCCAGGGTTCTGGATATTGACAGGTTTGGTGTTGTTACTGACGTATAACATATTTGGTAGTTTGATCGAAAGCTTTACAGATACCACCTATGTACCCTTATCTTATATAAATTTTTCTCGCATTAAAGTCTTCTTAATGATCTACGCGGTTGTTCATTCAGCGCTGTTCCTCTTGGGAATTGTCTTTAATCGATTTGTTATTCCTAAGTCGATAGTGACTATTCTAATCCTATTCTTTATGACCTTAGGCATAGGCATCTTGATTATCAGACTGGTTATGTTTGATTATTTCAATGGATGGTCTTTGCGTGGTAATAATCTCAATGTTAATGTTTCTTTTCAGGATAATGCTAAGTGGTTTTTTACTCACAGTCATTACATAGCCTTATGCTTATTAGCACCGTTCTTTTGGGTCGTCAGTTATTTAAAAATTACAGAGAAGGAGTTGTAGATGGATTACAAAAAGAA
>CAZIMH010000474.1:0-2043 GCA_964540155.1 uncultured Saprospiraceae bacterium | reverse complement strand
CTTGAAAACAGTCCAGACTATACGATTCTACATCTCACCTATAATGAGACAGAAGGCACTACTAGAACCAGTCAGGACAAGTGGAGTTATTACCTAAATCATGAGGGGTTAATCACGCATCAGGTCGCCTACCCTAGTGACCACATATCCCTTGTAGAGAATCTTTCTCATATAACTATTGGAGATATAAAGTTGGTATCAGAGAGACAGGGATTCAGAGTAGATAGTTTGCTCCAGAAGAAATACAAACGATCTGATTACAAATATTATGACTATCGTATTTGGTAGGGAATATCAAATATTCTGTTATAATAGAATTTAGACAATTGCAGAAGTCTGGCGGTTCTCCCTCTAGAGCCTGCACTGAGCGGAGTCGAATGTGGAGTTAGAGGGTAACGTTGGCAATCACTACGACAAGCGTACAGAATCCGAGACTACAAGTCTCGACCAACGGTGTTATAAATGAGTTGACTTTAATTTTGACAACTTTAGAATGAGTCTAGCGGTTCTCCCTCTTGGGAGTTAGAGGGTAGCGTTGGCAATCACCAACAGTGTTCTTTCATTCTTAGAAGGAATCAAAGTTGATTGACACAAATTTACCTCACCCAATAATACTTAGTCATACATTCCACACAAGCTCTACTCTCATTAGCCTCAAACCTGATCTTAAAAAGGGCCTCTTTTAGAGGCTCCGTCAATGCGGGGTTATCTCTTGTGTCAAACTCCATCGCTACAATATGACCTTGTGGATTAAAGCAACTTTTGGTCACTACTCGATTAGTATGTGTTTCCGACCTTAGTGAATGTATAATCGTTCCGTCAGTGGAAACCACACGTGCAGGCACCCTATCATCTTTGTTTCCAGTATGATTCTTCATGATTGACATCACTAAATCATCTCCATTCAATTGATGAAAAGTACAATCTGCCTTATTAATATCTTGTTTAGTCAAATAGACCAGTGGACCCCGTTCCAGACTTGCAATAGGTGTATCAACAGCCTGACTTAGTTCCTTCTTTGCACCACAGGATACTAATCCTATGACCAAGAAACTCATTGATATTATTTTTTTCAATGCTACTTTTATTCAAGAATGTTTTCAATTCTCATTTTCAAATCCGTCTTATGCATCTGCTCTATATTGCTAAATTTCTTTTTAGTTTTTATAGACTTACTGATCGTCTGTAAGGTCGCTGTAGCTGCAGCCTGAATATCACTAATCATCACATCTCTATCTTCCATCTCCTTGATGTCCTTCAGCTTTTCTACATAGATCCTTTGGAGGTTCCTTTTATATAAATCCAAATCCCCTCCATTGAAAATAGCCTTTCTGGTATCGTCAAATAATTCATAAACTGTATAAGCTGCATTGCCGTTCAGGGCTTCATTCTCACTCATACGATTAAGTCTATCTGTATTAAATAATATATTCAAACTTCTTGACTGCAGACTTCCTATTCTGTCCACTAATCCTTCCGCCTCAAATTTTCTTGCCAGGTCCTCATTGAGCAACCAACTTGGTGTGGTGAACAGATGTCGGTCTAGGAATTGCATCGCTCGCTTTTGTTTCGACTTGCTGACATGGTTGTAGACAGCATCATCCTGATCATGCGTTTTGCTGATCTCTACTACGCCACCGACATTGGCGATGACATGCCCTACATATCTTCTAAACTGATTTATAACCTGATTATACAAGTCTTCTGTCTCATCGAAATCCTCACCTTCCTCATACGACCACTTTCCTATATTAGGGACTATCCGCTTTAGATTTTTTATACCGTATTCACTCGCTAGCATAGAATCATCGCCCAGGTCTTCTGTCTGTGCTGTAGGGTCTAGCGGCAACCCACGCTGACGTCCATATCTATATACAGGATCACTGGCTTTGTCTTTTACCCATTGGTTCAAGACTGATTTCTCTTCATCCTTGTCTTTTTCTTCTACCATCTTGTATCCATATACGATAGACCAAGTATCGTACGGTCCTATATTTGGCATAAGTCCTACATCGCCATCTTCCGGTTGTGCCACATAATTAA
>CAZIMH010000473.1:0-2055 GCA_964540155.1 uncultured Saprospiraceae bacterium | reverse complement strand
TATATCTTATTATTGGAGGTATTCCATTCAGACCGCTTTTTGAAGTATTTAGGATTCACTATGAGAAGGCCAAAGGATTCACAGCCATATTTAGTCTGTTTAGCATGGTGAGAACCATGTGCTCTGAGGATCGCTTTAGAATATTTATTATCCAGTTGTCTGAACCACGAGAATCTCTGATGGATGTACACATCATGTATGAGGAAGTATATCAAACCATATATAGATATACCGATACCTATGTATAGTAGGAATCCCCAATTCTCCACGAACGTCCCAGCCATATAGCAAAAGGCACTAGGAGCAGCAAACACAAAGAAGAACCGATCATTTTTTTCAAAGAATCCATCCTTAAGATGAGGCTGGTGGTGATCTTCGTGCCATTTCCATAAAATACCATGCATCACAAACTTGTGAGCAAACCATGCTACGAATTCCATAGCAAGGACAGTTGCTAATACGATACAAATATTTATGAAGATGTACATACTACATAAATACGCAAAAAAACTGGATTGTTTTGTTAGAATGGACTAGTCCAGAAATACTCTTTCCTGATTTCCTACCTCTGTAAATTGACGGATTAAGTCTAATTCTATGAAGAAGCTCGTAGACTGACCTGTATCTGACCTAAAGTGAATTCGACCATTCATGGATTCTATCATGTTAGCGGCAATAGCAAGCCCCAGACCAGACCCAGAATCCTTGGTTGTAAATTTTGGCTGAAAGATTTTATTTCTCATTTCAGGAGGTATGCCTTCGCCATTGTCTTTTACCTCTATAATGGCCTTATCGTGTTTGGTATCTAGCTTAATCTCTATTTTACCTTTGCGGTCAGACGGTATAGATTCAATGGCGTTTTTCACTAGGTTATTGAGTATTCTCACCAGTTGGCTCTTGTCAGCATAGACATGAATAGGGTCTATGGGTGCAGTGAGGATAATCTCCATATCTTCTCTTTTTCTGAATAGGTTGTGCACCACTTCCAGAATATTATTGAGTTCTACTTTTGTGTTTGAAGTTTTTGGTAGTTCTGCAAAATTGCCAAAGGCTTCTGCTATTCCAGTCAGGTTATCTATTTGCTCTAACATCGTTTTAGATATTTTTTTAGATATCTGATGTGCATTTTCTGGATCTCTTTTTATGGCTTTCTCCAGATACTGAATACTCAGTTTCATTGGGGTTAGCGGATTTTTAATTTCATGAGCTACCTGCTTAGCCATCTCTCTCCATGCAGAGTCTCTTTCGTTTTTGGCCAGGATTTCAGCACTTTCTCCTAGCTTATCTACCATCTTATTATAGTTGCCAATCAGTATCCCTATTTCATCGTCTCTGTCCCAAGTTATTTGGTCGTTATTCTTCCCAAGTTTGACTTGAGTCAATTTTTGATTGAGCATGGAGAGTGGACGCGTTATGGATTGGGCTATAAATATGGATATAACACTCGCTATGAAAAATAGGAAGACATACACATTGAATATACTACCTAGAAAATCAAAGACATTAAGTGAATTACTCTCTAGTAGGCTGTTCATCTGTATCTGAGCTACACCTGCCACTTGATCTTTGAAGCGGATAGGAATATAACTTTGTCCATGATTTATGCCTTCCTCCGTGTATGCAAAGGGGTCTTGTTGCTTTGTATAAAATGCTTTAGTAAAATAATCTACACTGGATTCTTCACCGTCTATCAAGTGTACTTTGAGTTTGACATTATGTATTTCTTCGAGGTCTTTCTTGTAGTTGGATATGATTTCTACACTCTCTGATGGGGAGGAAGAAATAAGAGATCTGTATTCAAAATCCTGAGATATATTGACAAGTTTTTCCTTGGTGACCATCTTCTTCTCTTTGGACAGATAGTTATTGAGGAAGGAACTCGTAATGGATGCTATGATAACAAACGATAATAAGATAACCAGGATAAGTGATAACTGAATCTTACTATTCAGAGATTCTATATTTTGTATAAAGAGCGGCCAATCATGTGGCAAAAATTTAAATAAAAGATCTAGTAGCCCGATCAATACAATAAGTAACACGATGATACTAAAG
>CAZIMH010000472.1:0-2077 GCA_964540155.1 uncultured Saprospiraceae bacterium | reverse complement strand
CATGTCGGTTATTTTCGCCGAAAGGCATGGTCTTTTCTCCCGACATCCATTTGAAAAATTCTTCATTGGCTTTGACAAGACCTACTTGATTGACTGCGATGATAACTGCTCTAAGTTTATAGATTACCTCATCAGCCAGATTTGAATTGATAGTGATTTCTGGATTAAGTCTTATCAGAGCTTCTTTAAGAATGCTTTCATCCATCACTTCATTAACGCCTCTTCTGATTTCTTCTGCTGACTTAAACTGCCACTGTGCTCCATAGGATGAAGTAGGCTCTTGGACTATGTTGCTATTAAGATTAACACCACTTAACTGATGGATGATATAATGTTCTACACTATTTAGTTCATCGAAGCTCATACTATTGTTTTTTTGTGTAGATTGATTTTATAACATCCAAGATTTCGCCCGTGCTGATTGAGGTGGCGATTCCCATACTTTTGAGTAGATTCTTTATATCTGGTGATTCTTCTTTAATCATTTTATAAAATGTTTCTAAGTCATTCATGATTGATTCCGGAATTTCTATTTTTTCATCACCGGTCATTGTTACTGCTAGTCGGAAGACATCATTCTTGTGTTTCTTGATGTCTTTAGAGTCAACCTTTTCTCCTTCTTCCTTTTTCGATGAAAGGTCAGTGAAGGCTTTAACTTTAAGGCAAATCAGAAGTGGTTCAGAAGCTATCCTTAATCCATCAATGATCATAGTATTACTTTTTGTCAATTCATAATAATCCTCATCCATCAAGATAGCCGACAGACTTGAGATTTCTTCATCGGCAGGTATGGGTACTAAATGATGACCTTCAATTTCAGGAATGGTATCTGGCTTTCTAGAGAATAGTTCTATCTGATGTGGGTAGTCTTCTGTTTGCGGATTAATAAATCGATAATATTTTCTTGGGCCTTCACTGGTTTCCTTCTTCTGGTAATTTCCTGCTTGGATAAATTCCCAGAACTTCTCAAAAAATTCCGGTCGCAATGCTTCTACTAAGAGTATGATATCGAAGTCTTTTGTAACTCTAAATGGTACAGCTTGTTCATCCATGAGTACATCTACTGCTAATCCTCCAATGACGACATAACAGTCTTGAAAATCTGCAAAATGTTCTATAAATATTTGTTGTCCTTTAATCATAGAGTTGATCGATTAGCTTTTCTAAGGCTTTAGATGTACGAGCATCATTATCGTCATCATACATAGTGAGAAATAAGGATAGTCTGTCTGCATATTTATTGCTCGTCAAGATAGCAGGATTGTAATCCCATACTTCTATTTTCAGCTTTCCATATCGGTCATCTAATATTGTATTCTTTTGGAGCAGTTGTTTGTATTGGTTTTGTGATAGGGCAACAGTCACGTTTTCGTCAGCGGCTAAGTCTGTATAATGACTCATAGCAATCATTCCGGACTTTATATTATTCTTTACATGAGATAGGTTGTCAGAATAGATTACTTTGCTTATTGGGGACTGCATATAGTCTTTTGCCTTTAGCCAAAGTTCTTTGGAATCGTATTTGAATTTTAGACCAGAATTTTTGACTATAATGCCTTTGTCTTCACATTCGGTTACGGCTCTAGATATGGTCATATTAGAATAGCCTAATTTTTCAGCAATTGCATTCTGGCTTAGCCCTTCTAAATCTGCTATCAATAGATGATACAAGATCATGCACTGCGTAGCTGGTCGGAAGTAATCTCGATCTTCTTGTCGATGATCTTTGGTATCATTGAGATCGATCAATAACTGTGGAATAAACAACTGCTGATCAGGGACTATAAATGGGACCTGTTGTGCTACATAACGACTTCTCAAATAGGCCGGCAGCTTGTCTAAGACCAGGACCACTTCCTGACCCAGCTTAGTCTTGAAGACCTTGAGAATCTTTATGGCTTGAGTGGGGCTCAATGGCTCTGGTGTATGTGACTGGACCAGGACCAGGTCCTTTTCTAAGAATCTCAACTGATACAACTGGTAGCTTTTCCTAAGGTGCAAGGATAATCCATGGACCTGGTCCATAGGAATGCTTTGGAGATCAGGAACCTTACCTGTGACCTTCTCTATATATGAT
>CAZIMH010000471.1:0-2092 GCA_964540155.1 uncultured Saprospiraceae bacterium | reverse complement strand
TTTTTGCTTACTACAGAGAAGAGGGATATAAGATAGGTTTTGATTTTGTGGAGAGTGGCCCACTGGTAAGATCTTCTTACCATGCCGAAAGACATTTGTAGAATATGCTATATCAAGTAAAAGCAGGCGTGATAGGACTAGATGAGTTGGGCAAAGAGTATGCTGCCTTGCTGAAAGAGCATGTCAAGGATCTCAGTCTAATTGGTGCAACAGGACGTACTCAAAAAGAACTACTCTTTGCTAAGAATGATTTATCTCTGGAGTATGTCTATTCTGACGAGCGATCACTTATAGAAAATCATGATATTGATGCCTTGTGTATATTTGGCAATGCGCAGCAGCGGCCCCATCTTGCTATACAGGCACTAGAGGCTGGCAAGCACTTATTTATGGCAGATCCAATTGCCTTGAATGTGGAAGATGCGGAAGCCGTCCATAAGGCAGGTGATTCTAGACCAAGTCAAGTTGTCATGGTGTCTTCGCAAGTTAGGTTTGACACCTTGCTCAATACCGTGAAAAAAACCATAGATAATGGAGATATCGGTGTCATTAATCACATTAGTCTGGATTCATCTTTTTTCAAAGGGATGAATAGAAAGTACTCTAAGAGGAGTGGCAGCATATTTATAGATACGGCACTAGATGAAATAGACCTTTGTCATTGGTTGTTAGGAGATACTTTTAAGGAAGTAGAGGTGTACGTTATCAATAATACCATAAAGTGTGAAGCCACAACATCTAAAGGAATAATAGTTAGTCTTATTACCCAGCCAACGATTCAAAAAGAACAAAGCTATATTAATATCTATGGAAACAAAGGCCAGATAATTATCTCTAATACCAATCACAGATCATTCAAGATATACAAAGATGGTGGAGAGAAAATCGATGTCTTTCGTGAAGAGTTTCATGGCTTTATTTTTCCTGAGTACCTTCAATTGCATCACTTTACACAGGCTATCCTCGGTAAAGAAAAACGAAAACTTAAGACGAAGAATGCTGTAGAGAATATCAAACTTGCTATTGCCTTCGAGAAAGCCAAGGTACTTGAGAAGAGAGTAGATCTAGCATAACTAGGTTTTTCACTAAATTTCTTTCTTTCGCGCAATATCCATTCCATCCAGCATACTTATAGCTTCTTTCATCTCAGGACTCATTTCTGCTGTGATGCCAATCTGATTACCTTCTACAAAATTAAATTCTAGTGATGACGCATGTAAGAACATTGTGTCCATATTAAACTGATGCTTCCATATTCTATTTTGCTTATTGCATCCATGTGGTCGATCTCCTATAATCGGATGGAAGATATGTGCCATATGCTTTCTAAGTTGGTGATAGCGACCAGTCTGTGGCTTTAAGTTTACAAGACTATATCTAGAAGTAGGAAAGCCTGAGGAAGGGTAGGGAATTTCCCAATGTTTCACCGTCGTGTACGTTGTGCTAGCTTCTTGTAATTTATCTGATGGAGAAAGTAGGGGATAGTCAATGATGCCTGTGTGATTTGTGTATCCTCTTACTATGGCTACATATGTCTTAGTGACATTACGTTCACGAAATAACTTTTGGATATCGGAATTAGTATCGGGATTCTTGGCAAAAAGAAGAACGCCGGAAGTCTTTCTGTCTAATCTATGTGTGGGATATACTTTGAGGCCTATTTGATCTCTGAGCATCTGTAGCGCAAACACCTTCGCATCTTTGGCCATTGATGTACGGTGAATGAGTAACCCATGTGGCTTATTTATAGCGACTAATAAATCATCTTCATAGACAATGTCCAGATGGCCATCAGTGGTCATGTAATATCTCTAGACTAATTCCACAGAGAACTGTGATCTCCCATAAATCCAAGGACACCTATTAATAATACGGCTACCCATATAGTGACGTACATCGGAACAAATTTCTTTCGTTTGGTTTCCCACTCTGGATGAGTGACCGGCATGCCTTGGAATTTCCCTCTAGGTCTGTCCAGAAAGAAGAAGGTCTTGTAAGTCTCTATACTCATGATAGTGAATCCGATACTGCACATAGTGATGAGCACTAGATGGTTTGTAAACAAGCTAGCCACAAAAGCAAAGAAGTAAGC
>CAZIMH010000470.1:0-2114 GCA_964540155.1 uncultured Saprospiraceae bacterium | reverse complement strand
GTATTACTCATATTTATGAAAGTAAGTAGTATAAATTAAATATAGAAGATAGAATAAGACAAAAAACTATGTTGGAAAAATTAGGATTTGATTTTAAGCATTTAAGGGGAGACTTTTTTGGTGGAATTACAGCTGGTATAGTGGCTTTGCCCCTAGCACTTGCCTTTGGTGTAAGTTCAGGTCTTGGTCCTGCAGCAGGACTTTATGGTGCCATATTCATCAGTATTTTTGCTGCGCTCTTTGGCGGTACCAATACGCAGATTTCTGGTCCTACTGCACCAATGACTGCGGTGAGTATGGTCATCATCGGTACTGTGCTTGCAAGTTTCAATGGTGATGTAGAAGCAGCACTCCCGACCATATTAATTATATTCCTATTATCTGGACTATTGCAGATATTATTAGGTTTTATAGGTCTCGGAAAATATATAAAGTATATCCCATATCCAGTAGTTTCTGGATTTATGACAGCAATTGGTGTGATTATTTTGATTACCCAAATTCTGCCTGCTATAGGCTATTATCCTAAGGAAGATGTAGCATACGTCGAGCAATTTAAACCTCAAGCAGAAGAAGTGCTGCTAGACAAGATTTTAAAGGATGAAGCTGGAGAAGGGATTTTGGTACTAGAAGATTTTAAAGAAACGATTACGCGAGCGGAGAAAATTACGGAAGATGATATCACTTTAGAGTCTCAGACTTTAGCAGGGAGTGATGCTTCGGGAATTATAGGTACGTTAAAAGTACTCCCAAGAGCGATAAAAAAAATTGACTGGTTGGAGCTCATGATTGCGCTTGGCACCATCTTTATTATATATGGATTCAAACGGATAACCAAGGTCGTGCCTAGTACACTGGTGGCTTTGCTGGTGATGTCCATATTAGCCATAGGGTTAGATTGGGATTATAGGTCTATTCAGCAAATACCGAGTGGTTTGCCAAAACTTCATCTGGATATTTTTACTGACATAAGTATACAGACCTTAATCAAGTCTGCGGCAATTTCGACAGCCATAACCTTAGCCCTATTAGGTGCTATAGATAGTCTCTTGACTTCCATTGTCGCAGATAATATGACGAAGACCAGGCACAATCCTAATAAAGAATTAGTAGGCCAAGGAATTGGAAACAGTATAGCGGCGCTCTTCGGTGGTATACCAGGTGCAGGTGCTACAATCAGAACAGTAGTTAACATCAATGCTGGGGGTAAAACAAGATTGTCTGGGATAATTGCCGGTTTGTTATTGTTCTTTATCATGTTAGCGATGGCACCTATCGCATCTAAAATTCCAGCAGCCGTACTTGCAGGTATATTAATTACGGTAGGTATAGGCGTTATGGATTATAAAGGCTTAAAAGCGATTCCTTACATGCCTAAACCTGAAGTATTCATCATGCTAGTTGTATTAATTCTGTCCTCTTTATGGAATCTGGTTTTTGCTGTAGGTATTGGTTTAGTAATCGCAGCGCTGATGTTTATGAAGCAGATAGGCGATATTACAGCAGAGAAATCAAAAGTGACTAATCTAGTAGATGACGAGCTATGGGATGATGAGGTTGGGTTTCCACAAGAATTAAAAGAAGAAGTTACTATTAAGCATATCAACGGACCCTTGTTTTTTGGGTCAACAAATGATTTTCAGTTGTTAGCGGCAGAGATACCATCTACAGCGAATACGGTCGTCATTAGAATGGGAAGAATTCCATATATGGATCAGTCAGGCTTGTATGCACTAGAAGATGTTGTTTCTGATTTAGCACAAGCTGGAAAAACTGTTCTGCTTGTCAATCCAGCGGAACAACCAAGATACATGATGGAGCGAATAGATATCGTACCTGACTTGGTCCCAGAGAAACACATATTCACCGATTTTGGTAAATGTCTGGAGTGGATTAAAACTAATGTCAAGGATGAGTATCCACCTAGCTCCTTAAAAGTCTAGTAACATAGAAGGAATATTTTAAATCGCCTATGCTAAATAGTTTAGGCGATTTTTTTATTTCTAGGATATAAATTTTGATAATCCAAAATGTGTACATTCGTATATAATCCTGAATAGGGGCCTTAGCTCAGCTGGCTAGAGCGCTTGCCTGGCAGGCAAGAGGTCAGGGGT
>CAZIMH010000469.1:0-2120 GCA_964540155.1 uncultured Saprospiraceae bacterium | reverse complement strand
CCACTGGTTTCAGAAAAAATATGAAAAATAGTCAACTCAGAAAGCATCTGAAAAGAACTACAGCTGTAAAGTGGCGTAGTTTCAGAAATCGATCTCGAATAGGGAAGCTCGGTTCAGATGTCTATTTTGAGAAAGGCGTGGAGCTAATGCGCTATCCAAAAAACATCTTCTTAGGAGATGGAATGGTACTCAAGTCAGGTGCAAGATTGTGTCCTTGTAATGAGCAAGCAACAATTAAAATCGGAGATAACACAACAGTAGGCTATCACACTTATATGTTTGCCTCAGAAAAGATTACTATAGGAAATAATTGTCTTATCGCTCCATTTGTATACATTGTAGATAGTGACCACAATATAGAAAGAGAAAAATTGATCAATGAACAACCAAATAATACTGCTCCTGTCTCTATAGGCAATGATGTATGGATAGGGACAAATGCAAAAATTCTCAAGGGTGTCACAATAGGTGACGGAGCCGTCGTTGCTGCTGGTGCATTGGTCAAAGAAGATGTGGCTGCCTATGAAATTGTGGGAGGGATTCCAGCTAAAAAAATAAGTGAACGAAAATGAAAATAGGTGCCATTATCTTATGCAGATATAACTCCAGTCGATTACCAGGAAAAATACTTGAGGAGGTAAAAGAGAGAAGTATTCTGGAAAATATCACACTTCGACTAGAGCAAGTCAAGAATCTAGATAAGATAGTTGTAGCCACTTCAGAAGAAGCATCTGATGATGTGATTAATGACTTTTGCAAGGCAGAACGGATCTCTTGCCATAGAGGCGATCTCAATAATGTTGCAGAACGATTTCTATCAGCAGCTCAAGAATTCCAACTTGATTACGCCATAAGGATAAATGGAGATAACATATTTATCGCAAATACGATCATGGAAAAAATGATAAATATTGCGAAAGAACAGAATTTGGATTTTGTTTCCAATGTGCCTGGTCGTTCTTTTCCATACGGTATGAGTATCGAAATTTTGAAAACATCATATTATGCTGAGCTGATAAAAGGGTTCTCAAAATCAGAACATTTTGAACATGTGACTAAATATATCTATGACAACGATACTGAGATGGGTCAATATTTTGTGACCAATGAAGATTTCCCAGAATTAAAAATGCAGCAGCTAGCAGTAGATACACCAGAAGACTTGAATCGGGCAAAATTTATTGCAGGTCACTTGGAAAACTTTCCTACCAGTTATACCCTCTGCGACATCAGCTATGCTGTCAAACTATTTAATGAAAAAACATAAAAAAAATCTAGGTTGATAAACAGAAATACATGGGAAGGTAAGCATGGCCCATTACTTATAGCTGAAATAGGCGGCAATCATGAAGGCGACTTTGAGTATGCTAAAAAGTTGACTGAGTTGGCTATAGAGTCTAATGTCGATTATATTAAATTTCAAATCTACACTGGAGATACTTTGGTCAATCCAGTGGAAAATCCAATTAGAAATAAGCACTTTAAAAAATTTGAGCTTTCAGAGAAGCAGCATATTCACTTAGCAGAAATGTGTAAGTCTGCAGGCATAGGATATATGGCTTCTGTATGGAATCCTGACTTTGCAGAATGGGTAGATGAATATTCAGAGATATATAAAATTGGATCAGGAGATTTTACAGCTTTTCCCGTTATAGAAGATTTTGCCAAATTCAAAAAGCCATTGTTAATTTCCAGTGGTCTTTGTGATTTAGAGGATGTGGATAAGACTGTAAATTTTATTCGTGGCTTAGACCCCTTATATCACGACAAAAATAATCTAGCGTTACTACAATGCACCTCCATGTACCCCATCCCCTATCAAGATGCCAACTTAAAGGCGATGCACACCTTTAAGGAAAGGTACGATATACCTATAGGTTACTCTGACCATACTGAAGGATCTTTTGCTTTAGAAATAGCAGTTGCCTTAGGGGCAGAAATATTGGAATTCCATTTTACTGATAGTCGGGAGGGTAAAGAGTTTAGAGATCATAAAGTATCTCTAACCAGAGATGAGGTTTTACGTCTTACAGAAAAGATTTCAGATATATATGCGGTGCTTGGAGAGGGAGAAAAAACTTGCAGAGCAGTGGAAGAAGTGCATCATTTGAGTTTTAGAA
>CAZIMH010000468.1:0-2127 GCA_964540155.1 uncultured Saprospiraceae bacterium | reverse complement strand
TAAAGGAAGTCGTATGATCCAGAAATTCAAAATTATTAGACACTTGGGCAGATAGATTATAGCGTGACTGCAATGTTATGATAGCTACCAGTAAGTAGGCGATAATAATTAGATGGAAGGTTTTCATAACTTTTCGTTTTTGTGGTGTGGGTAGTGTCTATTGTATCATTTAGATTTCATAAGCTTTATTGCTTGTTTATTATTACCAAAGTAAAGGAGATAGATGCCTTCATTGAGATAGCTTAGGTCGACATTTTGTATCTCATTTGCTTTCCCACTTAGAACTACTTGTCCCTCCATACTATAAAGACTCACAGCTTCATCATTGAGGTCATTGAGATTTATATGACTAGTAAATGGATTAGGGAAAATATTCAATATGGGAGTAGATTCAGGGTCAAATGTAGATGTAGTGACATCTATCAAAACGGGTCCTACTGAAGTATTGAATTTGTAGTCTGCACCTGTAAGATAGGCTTGAGCGGCGCCAGGATGATTTTGGGATATAAGTCGGTTGCTTTCTACAATGATGGATTCCTCAGGGAGAACATTCAGTGTAGCATTTTCCTCGAAATTGATATTAATATAAGGAAAAGCAGGCACTAGGTCAGTCGTGAATACACTTGCTTGGCCCACTTCCTTGTCACCTGAATTAAATACACTATAATTAATGCCATACCACCATAAGTCACCCGGGCCTCCAGATATAATCGTATCCTTTATATAGAACAAATCAAAATCCTCTAGTTCAACACTTACCCTTTCAGGTTCGAAAATCTGATTTGTATTATACCCTCTTAGAAAAGCTTGATTAGTAATATCCTCCACAAGGTATTGTCCAGAAGTAAGAAATGTAGTGTCATCAATCATAGCAAGCTTAGAGGATGTGGCTAGAGTTTCATTCACCACATTAATCTCTGAAAGATTAGTGCCATCATACTGATGTAAAGTAAAACCATCTGTATCTGTTTCTAAGATATAGACTAAAGAATCCATTTCACTCACCTGGTCTAATGACTGGATAAAATTTCGGTCAAATATCAGTCTAGGCGCGGTGCTAAATTCTGAATCAAGGGCCCAAACCATGTTATTGTCATCCAAGACCCAAATGTCATCTCCTACATTTTTGATTTCATTAATGTCGAAAGGGACATGAGCGATAGGCTGTAATTCAAGATTACGAGTCACATTATATATAGAGTCTGTCTCTGATTCTAAGAAGTATACATCTCCATCCGTATTTGTATGTATTAATGAATTGATACTCGCTGGCAAGAGAATTTCATTCTGTAGGCTATCTTCCTCAAACACAAGTAGACGTGGATAGCTAGTTAATGCATATATTCTATCTGTCGAATCCAGACCAACACTTGTTATTACTTCGAGGGAGAAAAAAAGATCATGTCTGATTGTATTGGAGACGTACCCATTAGGGGTCTCTCTAATTTCTATAATATTCCATATATGTGTATCAAAACCAGGATCTGCCACCTGAGTCAAATATATTCTGAGATTGCCATTAGAGTCATACATGTATTCTGAATCAGACATGTATGCTGCGGCATCGGTATCGATAGTCTGTGGTATATTATTCTGGTCCAGCACTTTGACTTGAGTTGAGGCTCTTCCTCTTACATTATCAGTCACTACATAGATTATATCGCCTTTATTATGTATTAGCGAAGTCAGTATAGTAATGTCCTCAGAATGTTCTAGAAGTTCAAGATTGGTAAATTGTGCCTGGAGATTAACTGTTAGACTTACAAGAAGGAGGGCTACAATGGCGGAATTAAATGATTTCATAGAAATAATGATTGCTCGTTGTCTAAATATACCGTTTTATTGCCTTGCTACATATGTCGATAGTGACAAACTGCATCAAATGTTAGTAGGGATTCATTAGAACTGCTGACTAAACAACCAAAATTGCCAGATACCAACAAAAACAGCAAGAAAAAAATACGTGGTAAGGAAGATGGCAAACTTGGAATTTATCTTAAGATGAGTGGCATTGCTCGTCTGTATTAATTCAACATTTCCCCATCGCCTAATGAGCAACTTGGTTATGACTATCGCGATTATCATAGCGACAACTTCCCACATACAAATTCTCCCTATGGTGTATCC
>CAZIMH010000467.1:0-2131 GCA_964540155.1 uncultured Saprospiraceae bacterium | reverse complement strand
TTGTGCATTGAATCCTTACTTCTTGTCTATAGACATAGAGCCAACTGATCCGCCACTGATTAATTTTAATAACTTACCAGTAAGATGTAGCCAGATAGCTTCAGTTGTTTGTGAGGATACAGACCTTGACGGTCTCGCTGAGCCGACGGACCCAGGATTTGATGGTATCTTGGTAGAATTATTTGATTGCAATAATTTGTCTACTCCAATAGCAACGCAAGTTACTTCTAATGGTGGCCAATATGATTTCAGTAATCTACCAGCAGGTTGTTATAGATTGAGGTTTGACCTGCCACCTGGATTTGGTGTGATTGGAGGCGGAGGAATTGTAGGAGATGATGGATGGACATCAGATATAATTGTCGATTTCGGTGACTGTTATACGCAAGCAACATTCTGCTTGACCATGGCTAATGCAGCATTAGGAAACTTTGTGTGGCATGATTTAGATGGAGATGGTGTTCAGGATAGTGGAGAACCAGGGATAGAAGATGTCAAAGTAACGCTATTCAATGGAAATGGATTTGTTGTAGGATTCCAGTTTACAGATAGTAATGGTTTCTATTTGTTCGACGAATTGAGACCAGGTGAGTACTATGTATCATTTGATGCTCCTGATGGATTCACATTAACAGATTCTAATAGAGGTAATAATGATAACTCAGATAGTGATGTGGATTCTAGTAATGGTCCAGGAACTACAGCTACTACATTCTTAGAAGCTGCAGAAACCGACTTAAGTTGGGATGCAGGTTATTACTTGTGTACACCAGTAGGAGATTTTGTCTGGTTGGATGCTAATAATAACAATAGACAAGATAACAGTGAGAATGGCATTAATGGTGTGAGAGTTAATCTTTTCAGAGTTATTAACGGTCAAGGATTTTTATTTGACTTCACATATACAGATCATGAACCTGGTACAGCATCCGATGATGGATACTTCAAGTTCTGCGCTCCTCCTGGTGAGTATTACCTAGAGTTTGAAGTGTCTTCAGCACTATCACCTGTTTCTCCTAATTCTGGAAGTACAGACAATGATAGTAATGTAACAGGAAACTTTGGACCTAATACAACAGGTACATTTACAGTGACGTCTGGCGATGAGCATAGATGTGATATAGATGGTGGTTATAGATTGACTGGAGCTACAAGTGGTAACACGACTACTGAATTTACGACCATAGGGAATCCACTTGATTTAGATATCTCTGATTTATCTGCTGTTAATTTGGGTAGCTCTAATAGAGTTAACTGGAAAGCAAATCAAGAGGTGAATATTGAGTATTATACGCTAGAGAGATTTGAAAGTGATTTCATAGAAATAGGAAAAATTCTATCAGCTGGGACAGCGCAAGGTGATGTGAATTATGACTTCAATGATATGGATTTCAAAGAGGGTGTAAATAGATACCGAGTACGAGCATTTAATAGTGAAGGTAGTATGGTGTTTGAAGATTTAACAGAAGTTACTGTGAAATCTTCAGTTGACACAGATGTTAAGTTATATCCTAATATAACGACTACAAACACTAATCTTGTAGTGTCAGTTAGTGAGAAGGTTTCATTGAAAGTAAGTATGTTTTCAGCGGATGGTTTATCCATGTTGAAGGATATTATAAGCGAAGAGTTATTACCTGGTACTAGCTCATATACTATAGAGACAGACCAACTGAATGCGGGAGTCTACTATTTAAGAATTTTAGTCAACGATACCTTGACTACCAAAAAGTTAATTGTGTTAGATAACTAGCATAATTAATAACTCCATAACCTTAAAATGATTGTTAAGAGGGTTGCAAATTTAATTTGCAGCCCTCTTTTTCGTTTATATACCTTATAAATAATAGAATATTAATCATTTATATATTATAGGTAAATATATATATAAAATAAATATATGTGGTATAGGGTAGCCACGTTCTTTTGTGTCTTTATAATTGGATAGGTCTCATAAGACTTATTCATCTTATGTATTTATCTATTCCTATCAATGATTTTACATAAGATAAACTACACTGTCGATTTACATTTTTATAGAAGGGTCTTAAAGTTGGAAGCTAATTGTCATTTGGATTGAATTAACTATATAAAATTGGTGTATTCAGCCTCTTGTGGCAATTTTAGTATT
>CAZIMH010000466.1:0-2138 GCA_964540155.1 uncultured Saprospiraceae bacterium | reverse complement strand
GTTATCAGTAGACGCTGACCAGACTATTGCTGAGTTTGACTGGCAATCTGCAACCGCCGATCTAGATTGCAATAGTTGTCCCACGCCAATAGTCACATCGGACATTCCTACTACTGTCAATCTAGAAGTGCTATTAGATAATGGGTGTTCTTTTAATCAGTCTATCATGCTAAGCCCAGCAACGAATGTGGTGAATCAGGATTCGATAATTAGAATATTTATACCGAATGTCATCTTACTTTCAGATTCCCAGAATGACCGTTTTGTTATCAATTCAGATGTTGACCTTGAGATAGATAGGTTAAGTATCTATGACAGATGGGGAAGCCTCATGTTTATCAATGAAGATTTCCTGGCTAATGTCATATCAGAAGGTTGGGATGGCCGTAGAAACGGCAGAGACCTAGAACAAGGAGTCTATGTATATCGGTTAGAATATCAAGACCCTATGCTTGGACAACAAGTCATAATTGGTGACGTTACCTTAATCAGATAAGTATCTTATTAACTTAGCATCATTTTTACGCCATTACAGTTTCACAAATCTTTGTTTAATGCGTTAATATATTGGCGTCCTTTTAAGGATTAGCTATTAAATTTGTACCTATATCTGAACGAATGAGACTTATTGTCACATTATTGACAACCCTAATTTATTGTTATTCAGGTCATTGTGAGCACATTAACCCTAATGCCGCTGCCAATATTTCTGTGGAGGTAATCGGTGAGACCATCACCTTATGTGAAGGTCAATGTACGGACATATCCACAGACATAATGTTGGATGTAACAGGAGGTACCTCCCCATATTTCCTCAATTTACTGTTTGAGTGGGGTCCAGGTGCCCCTAGCCAGACTGGCTCTTTTCCACTTAGAATCTTAGGAACAACAGGGGTAATGAGAATTTGTCATGATAACTCCATTACTTCACCAGGTGGCGAAGAACTAGCGGGGGATACTACTCAGTTTAATATTCCTACTTCTTTCCTTCCCGGCGCTGTCACCTTCAGAGAAATCAGAGATGGTGATCAATGTACCTCTACTGATTTTAGCCCTGTTTCCAGACTAGCTATAGAGCCACGACCAGGTACATTCCAAGATTATAATGTCAATATTCCTCAGCACATATGTGATGAACTAAGTCTTCCTGCTATAAATCCCCCTTCTCCAACTGCTGCATATTATTCTGAACCTTTGGGGGCGGGCACAAGCTTTATGCCTGGGGAGATTTTAGACTTCAGTACTATTAATTTGCCAAACGGAGATTTACTCGATACACTATATATTTTCGATGTCAACGATCCTTGTGAATCACAAGCTTTTATCCCTTTTGTACTTAACCTAAGTCCACTGCACAACACACCTGATGATGTAGCACAGTGCAGTGATTTTATGTTGCCTGATTTTTCTGGTCCTGTCACATCCCCATCAGCTACTTATGCAAGTAACAGAGATTTTAATCCCGCTTCTATACTACAGCCGAATGACATAATCAGTAGTAGCACGATGGTCTACTTGAGAGATATCATTGACTACCCCACTGGCCAATGTACCTTCCTTGATTCCTTTTTTGTCGATATTATTAGTATGCCTTTTGCAGGTATAGATGCTACTTCGGATATATGTGAAGGAGAAACAACTATTATTTCCGACCCAAGAATCCTACTGAGCAATCCTGACATTGGAGGCGTATGGCAATCATCAGGCGTCTTTGTACCAGATGTCGATTTGAATGATCCTCGTGATATTGACTTATCTAATCTATCCGCTGGTCAACAATATATTCTGACCTACACCTTGGAGGTAATGACTTGTCCTCCCACATTGTCTACGCTAACATTTAATGTAATAGCACCATTCTTTGCTGGTGATAGTACTATGATAGATTTATGTAGTGGAGATGGGGCTCAAGACTTTTTTTCATTGATTGGCAATCCTGATTTGGGTGGCCAATGGTTGCAGACTGGAGGACCACTCACAAATTTCACGGACTTTGGAAATGCAAATTTCAGCGGACTCTCCGATGACATTTATACGTTCGATTATACAATTCCTTCTGCTGGCAGCTGCTCAGCACAAACTGCAGAGCTTGTCATCAATCTCAATTCTGGACCTAATGCAGGCGCAGATAATACAGC
>CAZIMH010000465.1:0-2149 GCA_964540155.1 uncultured Saprospiraceae bacterium | reverse complement strand
GTCTTAGGTCCAGATGCATACAGAGACTTACCCAGACTTATATCCAATGCCTCTGGAGGAGAAAGAGGAGTGAATGTCCTCTTATCAAGAGAAGAAACATATGCAGATATTTCTCCAGTCAGATTAGATGCGGCAGGAATTTCCGGATATATCTCCATTATGCGAGGCTGCGATAATATGTGTTCCTTTTGTGTAGTCCCATTTACAAGAGGACGAGAAAGAAGCAGAGATGCCTTTACCATAGTAGCAGAGGCCGCTCAGATGATATCCAATGGCTACAAAGAAATCACACTACTAGGTCAGAACGTAGATTCTTATAAATGGGTGAATCCAGAAACAGAAGAACAAGTCACCTTTGCCCAACTTCTAGTTATGGTAGCAAAAGTAGACCCAGGGGTAAGAGTTAGATTTTCCACATCGCATCCAAAAGATATTACAGAAGATGTGATGTATGCCATCAGAGACTACAACAATATATGTGATTACATACACTTACCCGTCCAGAGCGGCAGTTCTAGAATTCTAGATTTGATGAATAGGACGTATGACCGAGAATGGTACATGAATAAAATAAAACAGATCAGGACTATTATTCCTGACTGTACTATTTCATCAGATATGATTTCTGGTTTTTGTACTGAGACAGAGGAGGACCATAAGGAATCTCTGAGCATCATAGAGGAGGCGGGTTTTATAATGTCATACATGTATTATTACTCTGAACGTCCCGGCACCTTAGCTGCTAGAAAATATGAAGATGATATTCCACTGAAGGTTAAAAAGAGAAGACTTGCTGAGATTATAGAGGTACAAGCTAAAGTCTCACTTCAGGACAATTTAAATGATATAGGCAAAACCTTCGAAGTATTAATTGAAGGAAACTCCAAAAAATCAGACTTGCATTTTAAAGGAAGGAACAGCCAATACAAAACTATAGTCTTTCCAAAGAAAGAAAATCTGGAGCCCGGAGATTATGTACAAGTCACCGTAGACAATGTTACTAGTGGCACTTTATTGGGTACCATTGCCGAAGCTGCCAAAATATTGAAACCGGTATGAAATTACAATCAGTAAAACAACGATACGGGATTGTAGGGCGATCAGAAGAACTGGATAATGCACTGAGCAAAGCGCTTAGAGTCGCAGCCACTGACTTGACCGTACTTATTTATGGCGAGAGTGGTGTAGGAAAAGAAGTTATTTCTAAAATCATACATGAATACAGCAACAGGAAGCACAGTCCTTTTATAGCAATCAATACAGGTGCCATTCCTGATGGAACCATCAATAGTGAGTTGTTCGGCCATGAGAAGGGTGCATTTACTGGCGCTAGCAGTGAGCGGAAGGGCTATTTTGAATCCACAGATAAGGGCACAATCTTCTTAGATGAAATTGGCGAAATGCCATTGGACACCCAATCGTATCTACTCCGTGTGCTGGAGTCAGGAGAATATCTCAAGGTCGGCTCTTCCAAAGTAATGAAAACAGATGTCAGAGTCGTTACTGCCACCAATGTAGATTTACACCAAAGGATTAGATCCGGAAAATTCAGACAGGACTTATTTTATCGTCTCAATACCGTACCGATTAGAATACCTGCATTGCATGAGCGAAGAGAAGACATCTATTTGCTCTTCAGGAAATTTGCAAATGACTTCGCTGAGAAGTACAGAACTGAGCCTATCAGACTAGATGCTGAAGCACAGAAAATCATAGAAAATTATAGATGGCCTGGTAACATCAGAGAACTAAGAAACATCGTAGAGCAGTTATCTGTATTGAGCGAAGATCATCTTCTAAATGCGAACGAATTAGTCAAAGCTGTACCTGCCCTACTTGGTCGGAATCTGCCAGTTAGGATTAATTCAGATACGAAATCAGATTTTGAGGAAAGAGAGATCTTGTACAAATTTCTTTTTGACATGAAAAGTGATTTGAATGATTTGAAGCGCATGTTTTATGATATGATTCAGCGGAATGACTTGGAAATGCCAAGCCAGCGACCAGCGGCGGCTAGCGTTAAGCATCCAAGCTCGTTAGAAACACTGCCTAGTTTGAGGGACAATGTGGAAATCAACGACCCCCTTAATCCCGATTTATATAATGATTATAATCAGGATACCGTTATTATCAATAAGCAAGATTATAG
>CAZIMH010000464.1:0-2157 GCA_964540155.1 uncultured Saprospiraceae bacterium | reverse complement strand
ACTCTTCTGATATCAAATTCGGCTCTATCGTTAATCTGTATGGCAAGTGAGAATTTGATGGATTGATTATCCTGGAAATAATAGTTGCCAGTTATTTTACTCAGGTAATGATTCACTTTTTGTCTAGGTTCGCTTATGTCATAACTGAATTCTTGTTCAGTGAATAGTGGTACCTCTCTAGATAAGGCGCCTTCGAGATCTGTGATATTTCCTATATGTGATCCTCGCAGTACGCCAATCTGAGTGCTGAAGATGCTAGAATAGAAATCCACAAATAGTTTATCATTCCAGGATTTCTCTAGTTGCAATGAGACACTCCACTCGTCTGAACCGGTATTCGTAAGAAAGTAATCTGGGGCGCTTCTGTCACCATATTTCTTGTATGTGGCATTGACTCTCCAAGCGAGAACAGGGGAGTATTTTTGCAGTTTTGTATTGAGACTTATGCCACGGCCATTGCTTTCATAGGCTGATATAAAATGACCATGCAAGTGGGGTTCATTGATGATTTTGCTTGGCATAATGGAGACTAGGCTTCCTAAGTTGCCGCCAGGGTATTCTATAGCACTTGTGCCTTTGAGTACAGTGATTTGGTCTGCGGCTAGTGGGTCTATCTCTGGACTATGATCATTACCCCATTGCTGCCCACTTTGTGGGACCCCATTATTGAGTATTAAAAGTCGGTTGCCGAATAACCCATGCACGACAGGTTTTGATATGCCACTCCCATTACTAAGAGAACTGACACCGCTTATTTCTTTTGTAATGTCTGCTAAGGAACTGGATGCTTGGTCTTCTATCTGTTGTGTGGTAATCGTAGCAGAGGGACTGAATTGTGAGTCCTGCTCGTTGCTGCCTTCTATAATGATATCATCCAGCGATATGGCGGAATGCATCAGTGCATAATTAACGATGGTATCTCCATGAAGATGGAGGTGCTGTGTCTTGGTCTCGCAACCTATGTGAGAAAATATCAAATGATAATCTCCATGACAGATATTGTCAAATTGGTAATAGCCATTCTCATCTGTCAAGACGCCTTTGTGCAACTCTTGAATGATGACATTGACATAAGGAAGGGGTGTACTAGGACCCTTGTCTGTGACAGTACCAGAGATTTGGTAATCACAGTGCTGACTTATTCCTAAAAGTGGAATTAGCGACAATAAAAATGTGCATATCAAATATGTCTTGCTGAGTTTCAATTTTGAGACAAGTGATTTTAAGAAGTGTATTTTAAATACAATGCATAATTAATGAATTGCAAAGTGAATAAAGATTAAGTAACATGTAGAAAAAGGACCGTCACTCTTTTACAAAGTGACAGTCCTTTTTTCAGCATTACAATATTGATTAGCTGAGGTAATTTTCTTGATGCTAGTCTTTTTGTAACTTATATAACCTCAAAAGTGAAGATTACTTCTATGTCAGTTTCTCCTCCAGCGTTAGAAATATCTCCATTTTGAACGCCATCAGCAGTCTTGTCTGGCTCATGTCTAAGCGTGATTCTCAAGCCACCTTCACCTGGGGTGTCAGCAGTTAGGGTAGTCGATAATCCAACTGGAAACCCATTGTCATCAGTGTCATTGTAGGCTACAGTAAGTCCTACAAGGGTAGTTTCGAAAAAGACTTGATGCTCATCATCTTCTTCCTCTATTTCTTCAGTTACTCTTTCCGCTGGATCTTCTACCTCATTCCAAAATTGAATATCCCCTGCATAGCTTACACCTGCCATTATTTGTCCTGTAGTAGTTAATTCTTCTGGTGTACCATCTCCATCAGTATCTCTAAAAACCATGGACACTTGAGCAGAGCCGTCATTCGGTGTCAAGGTGTACTCTACAGTAGTTATCAATTCTTCTTCTGTTTCATCTTCAGGATCATCTGAACAAGCCGTAAACATAAGTGTGCTTAAAAAAGCCGCGATAAATAAAAATTTTAGTTCTTTCATAATCTAATTTTCTAGCAAATATATAAGTTTATGCAACGTCGTTGCAAAACGAAGTCAAATTTATGCAACATTATTGCATTTTTAACTTTTAGTGACACAATGCACTTTACAGATTAAGTATGAAGTCATAATAAAAAAAACCAATCACCTGGGAAAGTGATTGGTTCGAGTTTTGGTCATTATATCCTTAGTACTAGAATACAATG
>CAZIMH010000463.1:0-2158 GCA_964540155.1 uncultured Saprospiraceae bacterium | reverse complement strand
ACAATCTATATCTAAATATTGATTTGTTTTAATGTTGTTTAACATAGCTTTCATTTCTTCTTTTATGATTGGCGTATGTCCATGAACAATTATCCTGTCACCTAGCCAGTCATAGTTAATTTTTTGATACCAATCTCTTTGCCATAACATTGAATGAAATTCATCAAAAGGGTTTGGCATATCAAATTTAAATCCTGCATGAACTAGGATATATTTTCCAACCTCTAAGTAAGAAGGCATTCCTTCAAAGAATTGAAAATATTTATTTGGTATATCTTGAATATGGTCAGCATCAAAATTTTCAATTGTAGTCCATCCTCCATTTATCAACCATCTTCTTTGAAGGTCCATATTGTTTTTTGCATCAAGCATCATTTGATCATGATTACCTTTTAGGCAGCTCACCTGATAGTTTGATTTTTGGAGTTCCCATATGTAATCAATTACCCCTTTGCTGTCTGGACCACGGTCTATAAAATCTCCAAGTATGTAGAGTTCATCTTCTTTTTTAAAATTGAGCTGGGTCAGCAAAGACTTAAAAGTCTTCAAACATCCATGGATATCAGATATTGCATATTTGTTTGCCATTTATTGTTCTGGAATGAATTATTTATTGATATGAAATTAGGAATTTCATTTATTGTTTTTATACGGGTATATGGAATGGACTAGCCTGACTCCTATTTATGTTGTTCTCCAAGCTTTTCTATTTTTCGCAACCATTTATTTCGAAATTCATCTTTTGATAATCTCAGAGGTCCAATAGAGGTTATTTTCACTGATCTAACTCCAATAAATTTAAGAGTCAATTTTTTCATCGCAAAATGACTGGGAGATTTATTTATTATTCGATAAAACCAAGTGGGTTGATCCATTGTACAAATTAGTCTGGATGTTTTTCCTTTAAAATATTTGTCCCACCAAACAGAGCCTTCTCTCTTTTTAAACGCAAAGCCAGGTAAAAGAACTCTATCTAAGAAACCTTTCATTATAGCTGGCACCGAACCCCACCAAACAGGATAAACCCAAACGATATGATCAGCCCACTTTAACTTTTCTTGTGATTCTAATAAGTCAGGCTCTAGTTCTGTTCGCATTCTGTATCCATATTTTAAATTGGGATTGAATTCTAATTCTCTAATTTTTATTTCTTTTATCTCTGCATTTGCTCTTTTTGCTCCACGAGTATATGCTTCATATAGTCCGTAGTTAAAGCTCTTGTCATCAGGATGTCCATTTATAATTAGTATCTTTTTCATCTCTTTTTAGTGAACAAGATCCTACTTTAGTATCTAATAAAAATTGATCTATATCAATATTGTAGACTTTCTGATTCTGCTTAATGTTTCAAGTGTCATTCCTAAATGAGAAGCTAAATGCTTTACTGGAATTCTATCAACCACATTTGGATAGGCTGCTATAAATTGGCGATATTTATTTTCTGCTGTGTAAAATAGAATTGAAGAGATTCTATTTTGTTGTCTGAGCAATGTCTCCGTAAGTTCTTTTTGAAATATTGTATTGAATTGATGATACTTTTTAGAAAGGATATCTACAGTTTCCTTTTTTAATTCAACTACAATGGAGTTTTGTAGAACCTGAATATAATGAGGACTTTTCTTCTCACTAAAGAAACTCACTATGGGACATATAAGTTCATTCTCAAAAGCGAACCAATCGGTGACATCTTTTTCTTCGACATAGTAGAAGGCTCTTGCCATGCCTTCTAGTATTAAGTATGCTGTTTTAGCATATTGTCCTTGCTTAACTAAGATTTCATTCTTAGAATATGACTTTAAAGTTATTTGCGCTGAAAGTTCTTCAATGCAATTTTCAGGAAGTTGAGGAAATTTTAATTGAATTAATTTCAATATGTCATTTACAGCCATACTTAATATTTAGAGAAGGTATTCCTTAGCAAAGTACGCAATATGTGTACATTCCGGTTGATTGGATTACTGAAATCGTAATTAGTCTAAACTTACCAATTAGTTGACCCTTCATCTCTATAACAATTACAATATCTTCTATTGTAAAGATGCAATGCTGATAAGCAGATGGCTGGAATATAAATGAGTGCATGAGGAATAGGGAGAAGCTGAAGGAAGTTATTCATCACGAGTAGCGTAAAGCTGAGCCAGAAAGCGTAGAGCGCAGT
>CAZIMH010000462.1:0-2176 GCA_964540155.1 uncultured Saprospiraceae bacterium | reverse complement strand
TGGGCTTCAGCATCTACTTATAGAGGTTCAGATATGAGAGGAGGTGCCAATGGTGCTAGAATCCGGTTAGCGCCACAAAAATTTTGGGAAGTCAATAAGCCTGCTCAACTTAATATGGTAATAAGTACCTACGAGAAAATACAAGGTTCAATTAATAGTAAGATTTCTATTGCTGACCTTATCGTATTGGGAGGCAATGTAGCCATTGAGTTCGCGGCACAAAAAGCTGGTGTAAATATAGAAGTGCCATTTATTTCAGGAAGAGTGGATGCGACTCAGGAGCAAACTGATGTAGAGTCATTTTCAGTACTTGAACCTGCTGCGGATGGATTCAGAAATTATGTCAAAGGACAATTCAGCATTGGATCTGAGCACTTGCTTATAGACAAGGCGCAGCTATTGACATTGACAGCACCTGAGATGACTGTGCTAATCGGAGGACTTCGAGTACTAGGTGTAGGCAATGCAAAACACGGAATACTCACTGAGAATATCGGAACACTGGATAATGCTTTCTTTACAAATCTATTAGACATGGATTCAAACTGGGTTGGCGTAGGTGATCACAAAGAAACCTATTCAGCGACTTCAACTAAAACAGGTAAATCTAAATGGACAGCAACAAGAGCGGATTTGGTTTTCGGTTCGAACGCTGTGCTAAGATCTCTTGCAGAAGTATATGCATGTGATGATTCCAAAGAAAAATTTGTTCGTGATTTTGTAAAGGCATGGACCAAGGTCATGAATTTAGATAGATTCGATTTGAAATATGGAATTCCATCTGCCTAATCTAATGATTACTTATAGTTAATTTCCAAATATGCTTTTCTGAAATTTAGATTTACAGATAATGAGAATTAAAGTCTGACACGGTGTTGTCAGGCTTTTTTTCATTCTAGACAGACCTATTTTTGCTATAACGTACTTTTAAGTTGTATATCTTAAATATACGTTGTATTATTGCTTTATAAAGTTTAAGCCATGTTACGTCTTACTAAAGCAGAAGAGGAAATTATGCAGATGATCTGGTCATATGGACCTTGCACTGTTTCCCAACTCATCGCAAAGATGGAAGAACCACATCCACCTCATAGCACCATTTCGTCTATAGTCCGCATCCTAGAGAAGAAGGAATTTGTAGACCATAAGACCTATGGAAGAACACATGAGTACTTTGCCACAGTCCAAAAAGACGCCTATTCTAAGTTCTCATTGACCAATCTTGTTAAAGGTTACTTCGAGGGGTCAATGGACAATCTTGTTTCATTTTTAGTAAAGGAAAATGATCTTAGCCTGAAGGATCTGTCGGAATTCATGGATAAGGATCAGAATAATAAATCATCTAAATAACGACCATGAATACTATGATACAATACGGCATTGATGTGACAATTGCTTGGTCTGTTCTCCTCGGCATCTATTTGCTTTTCCTACGCAAGGAAACATTCTTTAGAACGAATCGCTTGTTCCTCATTAATTCATTGTGGCTTGGTATCGTGATACCTTTTCTTAAATACATACCCATTTCATTTAGCAAGAATGAAGGAGTCATTATGGATGCTGTGATTTTTATATCTGAAGGTACTACTATCCCTATAGCAGCAGTCTCAGCAGAAAAGAGTATCTCTCTAATTACCTGGGAGAATATATTATTGACAATTTATTTTATAGGTGCTGCAGTCGTACTCACAAGATTTTTATTAGGTCTATTTAAGATTAGAAAAATATATATCGAAGGCGAAAAACAAGTCTGTGCTAATTGTACAGTCGTCATTACTGATAGAACTATTTTACCATTTTCATTTTTGGATAAGGTCTTTCTTAATAGATCCTACTTAGAGAATAGTCATTTCCAGAATATCTTGGATCATGAGATGACGCATATTAAGCATAGACATACCTATGATGTGCTCCTTGTAGAACTCATCTCTATCCTATTCTGGTGGAATCCATTTATTTATTTATACAAAAGAGAAATCAAACAAAATCATGAATACATAGCAGATGCCTATGCATCTAATCAAACACATACAGAGAATTACGGCCAAATTCTTTTAGGGCATAGCTCTTCCGGACTAGAGCTTGCCCTTACTAATCAATTTTTTAATTCACATTTAAAAAAACGTATTAATATGTTGTACAAAAAGAAGTCGGCTAGACACAAGATGAGCAGGTA